>JAILLW010000060.1 GCA_024692955.1 Lachnospiraceae bacterium
CTTGGCGCATCCTCGGTGACGGTCGTGTCACGAAGCGGGAAGAGATATGACAGTGACGTCAGCTCGGAAGTGCGTTTCATAACGTATGATATATTAAAAGAAGAATTAACAAACAGGGATAAAAATAACGGGTGTATTTTAGTAAACACGACCCCTGCGGGCATGTTTCCCGATATTTCCGGCATGCCGGTGGATCCGTCTTTGCTTGACAGCCCCATGATCATGGGGGTTCTGGATGTTGTTTACAATCCCCTGAGGACAAGGCTCGTTCTGGAGGCGGAAAAACGGGGGATCAGGGCTGCAAACGGTCTTTCCATGCTGGTGGCCCAGGCGTTTTTCGCGGAAAAACTCTTTTTCGGCAGGGATCCCGTCATGGACGAAGAAGAGGAAAAGGTGCTGGATCGCATTATCGGCAGCCTTCGCGCCGAAAAGGAAAATCAGGTCCTGATCGGGATGCCGGGAAGCGGCAAGAGCTTTTCCGGAAGATGGCTGTCCGAAGAGACGGGAAGGCCGCTTTTTGATACGGATGAGATCTTCCTTGAAAGATACGGGATTCCGGCAGGGGAGTATATCGGGAGGAACGGAGAGGCTGCCTTCCGGGAAAAGGAGGCAGAGATCATAGCCGAACTGTCTTCGAAGGAAGGAATCGTGATCTCCACCGGCGGCGGAGCGATCCTTAACAGCAAAAACACGGACGCGCTGAAAGCGAACGGGATCCTTATCTATATCCACCGGCCGCTTAAGGAACTTGAAACGGACGGACGCCCCCTGTCAAAGGGGCGGGAAAACCTGAAAGGGCTTTTTTACAGAAGACTTCCGCTCTATCTTCGGGCAAAGGACCGGATCATTTTGAACTGTGGCTCGAAAGAGGAGCTGAAAGAGAAGCTTTCCGCGCTCCGGAATAAGCGGGAAAGAGGAGAAGAAGGAGAAGAACCGATGAAGATCCTTATCATCAACGGACCGAACCTCAATATGCTCGGGATCCGTGAGCCCGAGATCTACGGAAGGAGCACCTACGCGGATCTTCTGGAATATCTTTCGAATGAGGCAAAGACCCTTGGGGTGGAGGCGGAATTCTTTCAGTCGAACCATGAAGGGGACCTTGTGGATGCGATTCAGGATGCTTACGGGATCTATGACGGGATTGTCATCAATCCGGGGGCTTATACCCATACGAGCATTGCGCTTCCCGATGCGGTCAAGGCCGTGGGGATCCCCACCGTGGAGGTTCATATCTCCGATGTGGATTCGCGGGAGGAATTCCGGAAAACAAGCTATATCCGGCAGGCGGCGATCGGAACGGTCTCCGGAAAGGGCTTCGAAGGATATGCGGAAGCGATGCGGCTGATCATGGAAAACGCGGGAAAAGCCTGAGAAAAGAACGGGTTGAAATCTGCTTTATTCTATGCTATAAATATTAAGTCGTCTGCGGACGGATCCGTGTCCATAGCTCAGCTGGATAGAGCAACGGCCTTCTAAGCCGTGGGTCGGGGGTTCGAATCCCTTTGGGCACGCTGACCAAGGCCTCAGCCGTTACGGCTGTGGTCTTTTTTTATATTCTGTGGTATGATGTGAGGAGGGTCCGGCGCGGCAGACCTTATACGGGACCACGCCGGGGCGGGGCATCTTAAAGACTTACGGACGGTCTTGCCGAGAAAGGAGACAGGATATGGAATTTACTTCGAAACTATTCGGAAGAGTCGATGTGGATGAAGAAAAGGTGATCGAATTTCCCAACGGGATCATCGGTTATCCGGATTACAGGCGGTTTACCCTGATGTATGATATCGACAAGAGCATTCCTTCAGGACTGAATTTCCTGGTATCCCTTGATGAACCGGCATTTTTGCTGCCTGTTGTCACGGCACTCATGGTAAAGCCCGGTTATTCTCCGATCTTCAGCGAGGACGTTCAGGCGGTGATCGGAAAGCTCGACGCGTTCAACGCGCTTCTGCTCGTGACCATGACGATCCCGGAGGATATCACGAAGATGACCGTGAACCTGAACGCGCCGATCGTGATCAATACGGATACGAAGAAGGCCATTCAGTCCATGGTGGAAAACAAGGATTACGATATCAAATATCCGATCTATGATTTTTTGAAAAACTAAGGAGAAGACGGCAGAAAAACTATGAGAGAGAACAGGATCGACCGGGAAACCGGTATCATGTACTGCGGAACGGAAGAACTCTACGAGGAGATCGTATCGGACTTTTATAAACTGATCGATGAGAAGGCCTCGAAGATCGAGGAACTCTTAAGAGAAGGAAACATCAGGGATTATACGGTAGAGGTCCATTCCTTAAAGAGCACGGCGCGCATGATCGGGGCGTCCGATCTGTCGGCGGCGGCACTGGAGATGGAGATGGCCGGAAAGGACAACGATACGGCCAAGCTTCAGGAAAAGACACCGGAACTTCTTGCGATGTACCGTGAATTCAAGGATGTTCTCGGCTATATCGGCGAGCAGAAAGCCGCAGCGGATAAAGAGGAGGTTTCCACGGATCTTATCCGGGAAAAGCTTGAGACGATCATCCGGGGAACGGAGGATTTTGACATCGACACGGTGGATCAGGCGATGAAGGAGCTGAACGGCTTTAAGATGCCGAGTGCCGCGATCAGCGAAATGATGAACCGGCTCGACCTTTTCGTCCGGGATGTGGCCCTCGATGATATCTCGAACACAGCCGCAAGCATTCTGGAACTTCTGTAAAAGGATGCATCCCGGCCTGCTTTGAAACATACGAAAATATAGGAGACCAGAGGAACAGAGTATTATGGAAACGGAAAAGAAAGTCATGCTCTCCGGCATTCAGCCGAGCGGAGACCTGCATCTCGGAAACTATCTTGGCGCGATCCGGAACTGGGCGGATCGTGTCAATGATTATGAATGCTATTACTTTATGGCGGATATGCATACGATCACGGTAAGGCAGGATCCGAAGGAACTCCGGCGGCGGTCGCTGGAAATGCTGGCGCTTTATATCGCCTGCGGGCTTGATCCCGAAAAGAATACCCTGTTTCTGCAGTCCCATGTGCCGGCTCACGCCCAGCTGGGGTGGGTGCTTGACTGCTATACGATGTTCGGGGAGCTTTCCCGGATGACCCAGTTCAAGGACAAGTCGGAGAAGCATAAGGATAATATCAATGCGGGCCTTTTCACCTATCCGGCCCTGATGGCTGCCGACATCCTGCTCTACCAGCCGCATTACGTACCGGTGGGCGAGGACCAGAAGCAGCATGTGGAGCTGACAAGGGATCTGGCGATCCGCTTCAATAATATCTACGGTGAGGTCTTCCGCGTGCCGGAGCCTTATATCGCCAAAGTCGGGGCCAGGATCTACGGGCTTACCACTCCGAATCAGAAGATGTCCAAGTCCGAACCGAACGGCTGTGTTTTCCTGATGGACGAGCCCGATGTGATCATGAAGAAATTCAAGCGGGCGGTCACCGATTCGGATACGGAGCGCTGCGTTCATTATGATAAGGAACAGAAGCCGGGAGTGGCGAATCTGATGGCGATCTATTCCACGATCACCGGAAAGACCATGGAAGAGATCGAGAAGGAATTCGAAGGACAGGGCTACGGAGCCTTCAAACCGGCGGTAGGCGAGGCGGTGGTGAAAGCCCTTGATCCCATCAGGGAAGAGGCGAAGCGCCTGATCGCGGACAGAGCCTATCTTGACGGCGTATACAAAGAGGGTGCCGAAAAAGCATCCTATATCGCGAACAAGACATTGAGAAAGGTATATAAGAAGATCGGATTCTATCAGCCCGAGCGGTAAAACGGCATCGCCGGGGGCTTATTGCCTGACCCAGCGGCCGGTAGTTCCGCAGGGAAGAACAAGACCGCTTTCACGGACGGGAAGCCCGATCACGGATGAGAAAACTTCTCCGCCGAACCCGGGGACAAGAAGACTCCCCAGCATATAGGTGAGAACGGCATCCGATAATCCCGTTGTATAGGAATTGATAAGGAAGAACAGAGCGTCTTCGGCCAGAAGACCGGCACAGAGCCGGATGAGGTCGAAGACGTTTTCTTCGAGTTTCCAGAGTTCGCCCTTCGGCCCACGTCCGTAGGAAGGGGGATCCATAATGATCCCGTCATAGAAGTTTCCCCGGCGGATCTCGCGTTCCACGAATTTTACGCAGTCATCGACCAGATAACGGATCGGCGCCTCCCCCAGTCCGGAGGCGGCGGCATTTTCTTTGGCCCAGCCGACCATTCCCTTTGAGGCATCGACGTGCGTCACATGGGCACCGGCCTTCGCGGCAGAAAGAGTGGCCCCGCCGGTGTAGGCAAAGAGATTCAGCACTTTCAGGGGACGGTCCGGGGTATAGAGGTTTCGCCCCGTTTCGCGATCCTTCTTAAGAGCGTTCCGGATAAGCTCCGAGGTCCAGTCCCAGTTCACCGCCTGCTCGGGGAAAAGTCCGGTATGCTTGAAACTGAAAGGCTTGAGCCGGAAGGTGAGATCCCGGTACCGGATGCTCCATTCCTCCGGAAGATCAAAGAATTCCCATTCTCCGCCGCCTTTGCTGCTCCGGTGGTAATGGCCGTTCAGATGTTTCCACTCGGGGGCTTTCTTCGGTGTTTTCCAGATCACCTGGGGGTCCGGGCGAAGCAGGATATAATCTCCCCAGCGCTCGAGCTTTTCTCCCTCCGAGGTATCGATCACTTCATAATCAGTCCAGTTTTCGGCAGTCCACATAGTGTCCTTTCCGACCCGTCCGGCGGTTCATTCCGCCCGGTCGCGCGATGGCAGGGTCATATAATGATAAAAGAGTTCCTGAAACTCCGGTCTGTTTGCCAGCTGTACGGTCAATATGGATTTCCGGAGATTAATAACATCTGTTACTTCTTCGCCGGAAAGCTTCCGGAGAAGAATGCGAACAGCCCCGGAACCCGCCAGATTACCGCATTGACGGATCTTTCCGGCAGGAATGGGAGGCAGGATTCCGAGAGCAAGAGCGCTTTCGACGGTAATGCAGCTTCCGAAAGCTCCCGCCAGACGGATCCCGTCGAGTTCCGATGCGGTCAATCCTGCCATCCGGAGGAGCAGTTCCGTGCCGGATCGAAGGGCGGAGATCGAGAGCAAAAGTTCCCGGATATCCTCCTGTGAAATTCTGACCAAATCGGTCAAACGAAAATATCTTGCGTTATTCCGGCCGGAATAGCCCGTGTTATCAATTTCAATCCTTCCGGCGATCCGGTAGGGGCACCCTGAGGCCAGAGCCGCCTGTCTGTCACAAAGGTAACCGGTGTTGTCTATTGCTCCCGTTTCGAGGAGATGCTGCAGAAGGGAGAGGAGTCCGGATCCGCAGACGCCTTTTGGGGTCGCTTCGTCGATGGTATGAAAGCGAAGGTCAAAATCTCCGTTGACTAATTCGGTTAATGACATTTTGTCGATGGCACCGGGTTCCCCGCGCATTCCGCAGGAGATATTGCCGCCTTCCATGGCGGGTCCCGCGGCCACGGAGGTCGCAAGATTTCCGTCATCCCGCAGAAGAACGATCTCGGCGTTTGTTCCGATATCGATAAGGAGCAGAGTCCGGCCTTCCCTTTTTTCCTCGAGGGCATACGAAGCCGCAAGGGCATCCGCACCCACGTAGTTTCCGATTCCCGGCAAAAACTCCGCCCGGAAGGAATCGGAGAGCGTAAAGGGAGTATTTTTCGGGAAATGCTCCCGTACGGTCTTTTCAAAAGGATAATCCTGTACGGATCCGAGGATCACGGGGTTCCCGACGAGGAGGATCCGGCTGAGAATCCCGGGAGGCGGGGACGCTTTTCCGCTGTCCGGACCGGAGAGTGCCCCGGCCGTGTCCGGGGGAATCTCCCCTATGCCGACACCGTAAACGGACAAAAGCTCCGCTGTCATGGAAACCACCGCATCACCGAGAATGTCCGAGAGAGCCTTCTTTTCTTTTGCTCCGCGGGAAGCGTAGGTTACGCGGCTTAAGATATCCGGGCCGAAAGCGATCTGAGGGTTCACCCGGCTTATGGCAAGGAGCACACCTTCCGGTAAGAGCTCCGGGGCCGCCGTGAGATTCCGCCCGGCATCCGGTGACCCGCCGGCATCCGGTATTCCCCGGGTGTCCTGCATTTCTCCGGTGCCCGCTGTTCCGCCGGCGTCCGATTCTTTTTTCGCGAACGGCGTACAAAGATAAGCCGCGAGTGTCGTGCTCCCGAGATCAAAGGCGATGCCGTATTCCGTATATTCGGGCAGATCCCTGTCTTTTCCGGACTCCATACTTATATCTTATCAGAAATTGTACGGATTGAGAATCTCCAGCAAATATGGTATTCTATAATACTGTGGCGAAAAGGAACACCCGGTGCGCCAAAACGCAGGGCGTACGGCGCCTGAACATCCGGGAATGCGCGGTCAGAGAGAACAGGAGAAACAGACGGACAGATCATGAACAGAGATTTTCTGAAGGATAAAAAGAGGATCGTCGTGAAGATCGGCACCTCCAACGTGACGCATGAAGAGTCAGGGGAACTGAATCTCCTGAAGCTCGACAAACTCGCACAGGTACTGACGGATATCAGGAGCAGGGGAAAAGATGTGATCCTGGTATCGTCCGGGGCCATAGGCGCGGGACGGACTGCCCTCGGGATCAAGGAAAAACCGGTTTTTCTCCCCATGAAGCAGGCATGCGCCGCTGTGGGACAGGCACGGCTCATTATGATCTACCAGAAACTTTTTGCCGAATACAACCAGTCAATCGCCCAGCTGATGGTCACAAAGCATACGCTTACGAACCGGATCAGCCGGGTGAACGCGCAGAATACCTTAAGAGAACTCCTGAATATGGGAGTGATCCCGATCATCAATGAGAACGATCCGGTATCCACGGATCAGATCCAGAATGAGGTCTTCGGGGACAATGATACCCTTTCCGCCATCGTTGCGGAACTGGTCGGAGCGGACCTTCTTGTCCTGCTTTCGGATATTGACGGCCTCTATACGGATAATCCGAGGGAAAACCCGGACGCTTCCTTTATAGAATTCGTGGAGAATGTGGAAGATATGGCGGAGTACGCCAAGGATACCACCACCACCTGGGGAACCGGCGGGATGACAACGAAGCTCGAAGCTGCGAGGATCGCCACGAAGGCGGGCTGCGATATGGTGATCTGTAACGGAAAAGACGTGGTGGATGTAAGCCGTATTCTGGACGGGAAGCCGATAGGAACGTTATTTCGCGCATGAATAACAGGAACGGAAAGCAGATGTTTCTGCTTATAGGGGTCGCGATCCTGAGCGTCGAGATCGCAATGGTACTGATCCTTTCGATGGCCATGCGGGACAAGACTCCGGACGGATCTTCCCGGAAGACGGGAGGAGTCCGCATGTCTTCTTCGGAGGCGGGGCGGGAACCGGAAGGGGGCAAGAGACAGAGCCCCGAAGGCCGAACCGTGTCGGATCCGGAAGAAGAAAAGAACAATGAAAACACGAAAACATCGGATGGAAAACCCGATGTTTTTACCGAAAACGACTACTACGAAATTAAACCTGCATTTTATATTCAAGCGAAAGTTCTGGAATGGGCAGGTTATCCGGCCATCAGGACTTCGGATGATTTCTTTGATCTCATCGACGGGTTTATTATGGAAAACCCGATCACTCCGGACGGATCTTCCTATATTGCCTATCTGACTCCGGATGAGGAGGATTATAAGGAAAAACTTTATACCGGGCGCGTGCTCGGCACCTATAATGTCTGGGCGGATTTCGGAGCCGATGTAACCGAAGCGTTCCGGGAGAACGGAATGCGGGAGGAAGGCTGCGATTATCTTCCTCTGGATCTTTTCACCGAAGGATATGAACCTTCCGGCAAAGAAGAGGATCCGGATCCGCGAATGGCGGACAGGGAGGATGAATACGAAGAATCCCGCCGGAAAGTGATCGATTCCCTGCAGTCCGAAGCTTATGAGACGGTGCTTGCCTGCCTTGAGGCATACGGGGCCGGGACTTACGCCGAATTCGCTTACAAAGTAAGGATGGAATAAAATGAAGTACAAACTGTTTGACCGGGATCCGGGTTTTTACAAAAACGTGTTCGCGCTGTCGCTTCCGATCGCGTTGCAGAGTCTGATCACCATCGGCGTGAACATGCTTGACAATATCATGCTGGGAAATCTGAGCGAGACTTCCTTCTCCGCGGTTTCGCTGGCCAATTCCTTTGTCGGCATCTATCACATTCTCTGTATGGGGCTCGGTATGGGAGCCTCGGTGCTGGTTTCCAGATACTACGGGATGAAACTTGCGAAGGATGAGCCGGAAAAGGCGGAAAGAGCCCTCCGGCAGACCGTCTGCCTGATGCTCCGGCTGGCGCTTTTGCTGGCGCTGCTGTTTGCCGTCGTGACCGCGGCGATACCGGAACTGCTGATGACGATGTATACCAATGAGGCACCGCTCATTGAGCAGGGGGCGATCTATTTCCGATGGTCGGTTGCTTCCTATTTCTTTACGGGCGCATCTCTTACCACGACGATCGCGTTAAGGAGCGTCCGCCAGGTAAGGTATCCGCTGTTCGTTTCCATCGGCGCCTTTATGGTCAATATCGTTGCGAACTATATGTTCATATTCGGAAAATGGGGAGCTCCGTATATGGGAACCGCGGGCGCGGCTCTCGGAACGCTCCTTGCGAGGATCTTTGAAGCCGCCCTGATCCTGGGATACCTCTTCCTGAAGGACCGGGAGATCGCTTTCCGGATAAAACATCTTTTTATGAAGACCCGCTCCCTGATCGGGGAATACATACGGATCTGCATCCCGGTGCTTATCAGCGACGGGATCCTTGCCATCGGAAACAACACGGTGGCGATGGTGATCGGTCATCTGGGACAGACCTTCGTGGCGGCGAACGCGATCACTGCCGTTACGCAGCAGCTGAGCACGGTCGTTGTGCAGGGTGTCAGCCAGGGCGGGGCCATCGTGACGGGCCAGACCCTCGGGAAGGGCGACCGGGAGAAAACGATGAAACAGGGCTATCTTTTCTTCGGCCTCGGGCTTGGGCTCGGCTTTTTATCCGCACTGTTCATCATGATCGCAAAGAATCCCATTATCAATGCATATAAGGAAGTCGGCCCGGAAGCCAGGGAGACTGCCGGACAGCTGATGCTCGCCATCAGCCTGATCATTATATTCCAGGCAACGAACAGCATTATGACCAAAGGCGTTCTCAGGGGCGGAGGCGATACAAAGATGCTGATGCTTACGGATAATATCTTTCTCTGGGCTATCTCCATTCCGCTGGGGATCCTTGCGGGATTCGTGCTGCATTTTCCCGCGTTCTGGATCTATGTATGTCTCAAATCCGATCAGATCATCAAGACCTTCTGGAGCTATCTGAGACTCCGGAGCGGAAAATGGGTAAAGAAGATCTCGACGGGACGCCAGTAAGGATATTCCGGGAACATATTGTCCGCGGATAAGCGCCGTCCGCATGCCGGATCTGAAAATGAACCGCTGACCCCGTCCCCGGGGTCCAAAATATCAGAATGTAAGAGGAGGAATCCATATGCCGCAGGTTACACCGTTCCGGGCGATCCGGCCCGTGAAAGAAAAAGCGCCGCTTTTTTGCGCGCTCCCCTATGATGTATACAACAGGGCGGAAGCAAAGGAGATCGTGAAGGAAAATCCGCTGAGCTTCCTTGCCATCGACCGGGCGGAAACGTCCTTTCCGGACAGCGTCGATACCTATGCGGACGAGGTTTATGAAAAAGCCGCAGCACTTCTTTCCGGGCGGCAGACCGACGGGACGCTCATTCAGGATCCGGATCCTTCCTATTATATTTACGAACTGACGATGGACGGGCGGGTTCAGACCGGGATCACGGCCTGCTCCCTGATCGATGATTATCTTAACGGTACGATCAAAAAGCATGAGAATACCAGAGAGGAAAAGGAGATCGACCGGATCCGTCATGTGGATACAACGAATGCGCATACGGGCCCCATTTTCCTGATCTACCGGGCGAATGAGGAACTGCGGGGGATCGTTACGGAAGCGAAAAAAGAGGAGAACCTCCTTTATGATTTTACTTCCGATGACGGGATCCGTCACCGTGCCTTCCGGATCGCCGATGAAGCAAAGGTAAAGAGGATCCGGGAGATCTTCGGCGAAATCCCCTGCACCTATATTGCGGACGGTCATCACCGCTGCGCTTCCGCGGTGAAGGTCGGACTGAAGAGGAGGAAAGAGAATCCTTCCTTTACCGGAGAAGAGGGCTTTAACCGCTTCCTTTCCGTACTCTTCCCCGATGATGAACTGAAGATCCTTCCCTATAACCGGGTAGTCCGTGACCTTAACGGGCTGACGGCGGATGAGTTTATGAAAAAGATCCGCGAGGCCGGATTTGAGATCAGGGAGATTTCCGGGGAGAATGTTTCCGGGAAAAA
The DNA here is from genome assembly GCA_024692955.1 of Lachnospiraceae bacterium. Taxonomy (GTDB): domain Bacteria; phylum Bacillota; class Clostridia; order Lachnospirales; family Lachnospiraceae; genus JAILLW01. The sequence continues at coordinate 10,413 of JAILLW010000060.1, forward strand.
CACGGAAAATGACACAAATGACAGCGCTTCTGAACCCGGTGTCATGGAAGATGACAAAGGTGTCAATTCTTCCGGAAATGCCGTAAATTCCGATGCCTACGCTGCCTGCAGCCCGTCCCGGAAGGGTACCTTCAGCATGTATCTGGAAGAAAAATGGTATCTTCTTACCGCCTCCGACAGGATCCTTTCGGAGGATCCCGTGAAAGGGCTGGACGTATCCGTCCTTCAGGATCATCTGCTGGGACCGGTACTCGGGATCCTGGATCCGAGAACGGACCGGAGGATCGACTTTGTCGGCGGGATCCGGGGGAACGGAGAACTTGTCCGGCGCTGTCATAAGGATATGAAGGCAGCCTTCGCGATGTATCCGACTTCCATCAAAGAACTCCTTTCCGTGGCGGACGCGGGGCTCCTTATGCCGCCGAAGTCCACCTGGTTTGAACCGAAACTGCGTTCCGGAATGTTTATTCATTCCCTGAACGACTGACGGCTTCCAAATAGCTAAGACCGGGGTCGGCGCAGGAAAGGGGGATGGTGCGGATGCTCGCACAGGGTATCATTGAGATCGATGTTCACGGAATGACTGCCGAAGAGGCGGTAAAGGCTGTGGAAAAGCTGGTCGGAACGGCCGGAAGCGCCACTTACCGGATCCGCGTGATCCATGGCTATCACGGCGGCACGAGGATCCGGGAAGCGATCAGACGGGAACTCGGCTACGGCCTTGAACCGAAGATCAAAAGGATCCTCGGAGGAGATAATCCGGGTATCACGGAACTTGTTTTGAGGGAGTATTGATATGGCGACTTACGCGGTTTCGGACCTGCACGGTCAGTATCAGGCGTTCCTTGAGGGCCTTTCGAAGATCGGTTTCGGAAAGGATGACTTCCTTTATCTTATCGGAGACGCCATCGACCGGGGACCGGACGGAATAAAGATCCTCCGGCATATTATGCGGGAAGAGAATATGGATCTTCTTATCGGGAACCATGAATTCATGATGCTGAATTCCATGGATCCGGAAGGGGAGAGCCTCACCGGCGGAAAAGACGAGATGCTCTGGCTTTACTATAACGGGGGAGACGCGACGCTGAGACAGTTTGCGAAGCTTTCGCCGGAGGAGAGGAAAGAACTTTTATCCTGGCTTTGTGAAAGAGTGCTGATAAAACCGCTCGAAGCCGGCGGAAAGAAATTCTGTCTGACGCATTCCGGATATAATGAGGAATGTGAGGATAAAAAGTATTCGGAACTGGATTATGATACGGTCTGGAATATTGTCTGGAGATCCTATTACCGGGATGAGTATGAGACCCACTGTCCCTTTGTCTATGAGAACTATCCTTATACGTTTCTGACCGGGCATGTGCCGGTACAGAGGATCCAGTACGGGCAGGGAAGAGATCCCGGGAAGCTTTCCGTTGAACCGTGGATCTTCAAAAATCTGATCAATATCGACGGCGGCTGCAGCATGGGCGCTGACAGCAGAATGCCGGTGGGTGCCATCTTTTACCGGCTGGATGACGGCGAATTTTTTCCGGTGCCGCTTGATAAGTCTTCGGAGCGGTAAGGATCTCTGGCGTGACGGCCGGTTTTATGCTGCTCCGGGATGCAAAAGAAAGCAGTATTTCCGAACGGTCAGTATTCCGAAAAAATCTCCTGAAGTCTTCCCGTGTCGACTCTGCAGGCAAGGGAGAGGCGAAGCAGGATCGCAGCCTTCTGGGGTGAGAGATTATCCGCCGCGATCGTGTTTTCGCAAAGCAGGTTATCCGGAAGGATGATCCCGTCACCTGTCCTGGAACTGATGACCACCGGAATGCTGAGTTTTTCGATTTCCTTTTTCCATGTTTCGCTGAATTCACCGGCTCCGGCTCCGGCAATCACGATCCCTTCCGCAGATTCTCCCGCATAGCTTAAAAGATCCGGATCCGCGTCCACCGAGAAATAAAGGATGGGGACTCTCGGGAGTTCCTTTATCCCGCTGACGTCAAATATCGTGTCTTTCGTATGGCGTTTCGCCGAAGTCTCATAAAGATATACTTTTCCGTCGCGGACCATGCCGAGGGCGCCCGTTTCGCCGGCCCCGATGGCGGCTGTGTGATAGGTGTTCGTTTTTATGACGGAGCGCGCGGAATAGATCCTGTCGGAAAATACCACGAGAACACCCTGTCCGCGGGCTTCTTCGGAAGCAGCCGTCGCGGCGGCTTCATAAAGGTTCATCGGACCGTCGGCGGAGATCGAGGAAGAAGGCCGCATGGAGCCCGTAAGTACCACGGGCTTGTCGGTCTTTACCGTCAGATTCAGAAAATAAGCGGTTTCTTCAAGGGTATCCGTGCCGTGGGTGATCACGAAACCGGTTACGGTCGGATCTTCGGCCAGTTCATTGATCTTTGATGCGATCTCAAGCCAGATCTTATCCGTTATGTCGTCGGAGTTCACGTTGCAGATCTGAAGCGCTTCGATATAGGCCACATCCTTCAGCTCCGGGACTGCGGCGATGAGATCATCCGCGGAAAGGGTGCCCGGCCTGTAGCCTGTGGTCTTTCCCTGTTCGCCGACGCCTGCAATGGTTCCTCCGGTGGCAAGGATCACGACTTTTTTCTGCGCCTGAGAGGGAGCTTTCGTCGGGGTGGGAGCCGCCGTTTCCTTTGCACCAAAGGAGCTGCCGCTGCTCTTTTCCGGGGTGGAAGCCGCTGCTTCCTTTGCGTCAAAGGGGCCGCCATTGCTCTTTTCCGGGGTAGCTTCCGCTTTGCCGCTGCCCTTTTCCGGAGTGCTTTCCGCTCTGCCGCTTCCTTTTTCCGGAGTGCTTTCCACCCTGCCTCCTCCCTGGGGAGTGCCGCCCGCACTGCCTCCTGCGGGAGCCGTCGGTGCTGCCGAGGCGGTTCTTGTACCGCAATAGAGCATAAGCCCCGCGGTAAGTGCCATTCCGAGTGCCGCTTTTATCATGAAACCGTTTTTTTTCATTATGGAAATCCTCCCGCCCGTGCGGCTTGCGCCAAGATCTTTCGAAGTATTCTAACATATCCCGCCGGTCGGGTCAAAGAACGCAGGCCCTGCCGATACTGTTTTTTTGAAACCCGGAATGCTATAATACAGGCAAAAAACGGGATATTGGGGGAATTACAGCAAAATGCATCTGTCCGGTATCCATCCGGATGAATGTGCCGGGGATAGGCAGAAAACAAAGAGGCGGAATTACCGGAAGGAGGATTGAAATGAGGATCAGAGAAGAACTTTTAACACTGAAAGACGGACGGACTGTCACCCTGAGATCCGTGGAAGAGAAGGAAGCGGAAGCAATGCTGGACTTTCTGAGGATCATATCGGAAGAAACCCATTACCTGATCCGCTATCCGGAAGAGATCGACATCACTCTTGAAAAGGAAAAGCAGATCATAAGAAACAGCCTTGATTCCGACGATATGGCCTGGTTTACGGTATTTGATGGCGAAAAAGTGATCGGAAACTGCTCCGTAAGTCGCAAAGACGGCTTTATCAAAACCAGACACCGCGCCGATTTCGCCATCGCACTCGAAGAGGTCTGCTGCGGCTCCGGCCTCGGAACCATACTCATGGAAAAAGCCGCCGCCAAGGCGAGGGAGCTTGGCTGCACGCAGATGGAACTCGGGGTATATGCCGATAACGAAAGGGCTTACGCCTTATACCGGAAGATGGGATTCAGGGAGTGCGGCCGTACCCCCAATGCTTTCCGCCTGAAGGACGGCACTTATATCGACGAGATCAATATGTATATGCGTCTTTGAGGGGCGGGATCAGGTATATAATCTGTGGATAGATGAAAGCTTCATTGATATATTGAAAATACATACCTGATATATAGGTAATGCTTTTCAAAGAGAGTAATGACAGTTCAGTAGAAAATGATATCGGGAGGTTTGGATGAAACAGCAATTTATTAAACGTCTTGCGGCAATGGCTCTGCTTGCGGTTATGTTTGTCTCATATCCGCTTGAATCGTTGGCGGATGAGATCACGTATGATGAACTTCCTTTCGAGGATGAATCCATATCTTCCGATGAAACTTCCGATGAATTGTCGGAGGATGCGACAAATAGTTTCGAAAGCGATGCTGTCGGACTCAGCAATGATGATATATCCATAACCGGAACGGATTCCGTTGGACAGCTTCTGGGGGATGCTTTATCCGGGAAGGCTTCCGAACAGATCGAGAACGATGGTCATAACATCTTTTCCGTGGAGATGAACGGGGCTACTGCTTCGGTGGATTTTGAAACGCTTCATGATGCCGAACTGATCGTGGCAATCTATGAAGAAGATGGAGTAAAACTCCTCGGAACAGGAAAAACCTTCGTTTTAGCGGGAGAAACATCCTGTGAAGTGGCGGTCGGGATCGATCCCATGCCACAGTATTTTTATATCCGGGCTTATCTTGTTTTGGACGATAGCCTGGAATCTTTATGCACTCCGTACGAAAATCCGAATTATACGCGGGAAATGCAGGAATTCCTTGCAACGACTGCAACAGATTTTGAACAGGATCTGATCCTGAATCTGGACGAAAGCGTTGAAGATAATTTTCTTGTTTACAACGAGGATGTTATTCGCATAGCCGAAGACGGAGTGACGAATACCGTTATTTCCGTGAATGAAGAGACATCTGAATATGTATTTGGCGAGATAGATACAAAAATAGCCGATGCCGTCCCCGGCAATACGATCGCGTATGAGTATGCGGATGGGTCACTTGTCATATTTGTGATCGACACGATCGGGTTTTCAGAAGATGGAAAAACGGCAACGATTACCGGAAAACAGGGTGAGCTGGAAGAGATATTTGATTTCGTGAAGATAGATGCGGAAGCGGACGAAGAAGAAGCGACTGTGGAAAACTCTGAGCGGGATCCTGAGATCGAGTATCTGGGCGAACTGACAAATGAAGAATTTGATGAGATCGCCGCCGAAAGAACAAGCGTTTCCGAAGAATGGGCTGACGGAACGCAGTTGAATGGAGCGAACATCGGTGAAGAAGAACTGACTTTTTCGGTCGAGAGTCTCAATGCGATCGACGGTGAGGAATCATTTAAGAAGAAGATCAGTTATTATGCGGAGCATAAGCCGACTGCCAAAACAAAGTTCAAGGCCGCATTCGGACTGAGCTTTAAGGGCGTTCTCAAGTATTATGTGAGTTTTTCAAAGCAGTATATAGAATTCCGGCTGGATTATGAAATATTCGCATCGGTGTCAACTGAAGGGAAATTAGAAAAGAAATGGCCGATCGATAAAATCGTAATAACTCCTCTTCCGGGTGTAAACATCGTTTTTACCCCTTCTTTTATAATCGGCATATCCGGAAAAATCGAAGCAAAAGTTAAGATCGAGGGCAGGATAGGAACATCGTACCGGAACGGGCAGGGCTGGAAAAACCTGACAAACAATCCCAAGATTAAAAGCGAGATCGAAGCAGAGATAAAAGTGTACTGTGGAATCTCATTTGAGCCTGAGATAAACATCATATCAAAACATGTGGCTTATGCCGGAATGGAAGCGAAAATCCTTGGCGTGGTAAAGGGAACACTCGGTAAGTCGGAACCGGTATCCGCAACCCGCCTTCATACATGCAGGCAATGTATCGACGGAACGATCGGTGTAGAGGCAAGCTGCTCCTTTAAAGTGAGGTTTCTGAATCTGAAATGGCTCACAAAAGAAGTGGAATACAAATTTGAACACAAGATAGCGGACTGGTACCTTTCGCTGGATAATATGGAATGGGGGTTGGGAAAATGCCCGCATCAGTACTACGCGGTCCGGTTTTCCGTGAAGAATTCCAAAGGGAAAGCAATCCCGAACGCCACAGTGTCCGGACTTGAAAACTTTATGGCCCTGCCCCTCTGGGAAGGCGGAAGTTTGCCTGACGAGAAAGAGTATTATGAGGCGGTTACTTCCATTCAGGCTGATAATCACGGAATTGCGAAAGGATATCAGCAGAAAATCGGCGGGAATTATACGGTTTCCGTAACTGCAGATCATTACCGGACGGGTACGCATTGGTACAGTATCAAAAAAGACAAAGTGACGAAGAACAATATCATACTTGGCGAAAACCCTGAGGATCCTCCGGCCGATGAGGATGACGATCAGGAGGAATTCATTGTCCTGTCAACGAAAGTAGAACAGGCATGCCTCGGAAAAGAATCATCTGCGGCAGTGGACTCTGACGGCAATCTCTGGATCTGGGGATATACATTTGGACTTACCGGTGATTTTGCGTATTCATATACACCTGTAAAGGTAATGACAGGTGTGAAAAAGGTCAGCATAGGCTGGGGAGATTTTCCTGATTATGCGGCTCATATCGGAGTGCTTAAGGCGGACAATTCGTTGTGGCTATGGGGGTCAAATAAAGTCGGCCAGATCGGTAACGGTTCAACACGATATGCAAGCACACCCGTTAAGGTCATGAGCAATGTCAGGGATTTTACGCTTGGATATAAGAGCAGTTATGCGATCAAAAACAATGGAGAACTCTGGTTTTGGGGCAGAGAGTATAAGGGGAAAGAGTGGGTCGATTCCGGATCCTACTGGTCGGTAAAGTATACCAATGTCACGAAACCCCAAAAGGTATTGGACGATGTGGAAAAGATCAGTGTTGATGAAGACTGCTTTGCGGCGTTGAAGTCGGATGGAGGTCTGTGGATCTGGGGGAAGGATGTAGCAAAGGCTTCCTTTGACAGTATCCCGGTTGAATACAATCCCGAATCGGATTCCTACGATAATGTGGACGTACTTACGCCTGCCCTGGTATTGGAAGAAGTGAAAAACGTATCGATAGGAAGAGACCCTATGGGGAATGTTTCCACAGGTGCGATTGTCTGGGATTGGTATGACTATGATTATGGTCAGAATGATTATATCTATGGAGATACCATTCGACTCTCCGGAAAACTGAACGGAACGGCGAATTGTGTGCAGGGTGGCAGTCAAGAATTCTCCGTGAAAAAACCTGTCAGTGATATAGAACTTGCCGGCTGGCAGATCGCGCTGTTAGGTACGGATAAAAAGCTGGCGATCGTTCAGCCGGAAAACCTTAATCGCGAGGAAGGCACTTATGATTTTATCGAGAAGTTTGAGAATGATGTTCAAAGCGTCGTTCTGAATAAAGCCGAAGGGGCTCGTCACGATGCTTACATCGGCGGCGATGGGAGTCTTTGGGTGTGGGGATATAATGAATGCGGACAGATCGGCGATGGTACGGATCGCTATGTGGCTTATCCGAAACCGGTTATGATACCGTCAGAAGGCACTGACGGATCTTCTGCCGATGTAATTGCGGATGAGGAATATGACGATACGGCGTCTGATATCGTATATCTTTTTGAAGATAAGTACGATATTGCCGGTGCATCGGATGAGAATGAAAATGCTGTCGGCAATTCCGATTCGGAGGTGGAAGAAAGTCTTTCAGAGTCTGCAATGGCTGCCAGAATCTATGAAACTCCGGAATCAGTTGATGAAAGATTCAGGGTCAGCTTTTCCGAATTGGAGGCCTATTCCGGCTATAATCTTTATGTCGTAGAAGATGCGGAGTATGATCCGCTTGACAGTGAAAACCTTTTATATATCCATCATGGTACTACTGATGGCAACGGCGATCTTACATTTGAGTATGTACCAAAGGCAGATTGTCCGAATGCCGCAGCATTTGTTGTCAAACAATGGGCAGACATTGAAGACGAGATCCGGGATGGTGACATCAATTCATATGTGGAAGTCCCGAACGGTATCTGGATGGCAGGCCTTAACGATCTTATCTATGACGGGACCGCTCAGACGCAGGATATCAGGATTTACGACGGGAAAACACTTCTGGTCGCGAACAGAGATTATACCGTTTCTTATAAAAACAATAAAAATGCGTATACATATACGCCGGAAGATGAGGAATTCCGTGCCAAGAAAGCGCCTCAGCTGACGATCAAAATGAAAGGAAACTACAGCGGGAAGAAAACGGTATATTTCTGCATTAAGCCGCTGTCTATAGAGGACAAGTCGCAATTCAGTGTAGCCTTAAAGAAAAAAGGAAAGACCTCCGTTGCAGAGATAAGCTGGAAGGGGAAAAAACTGAAAAAGAATACGGATTATCTGTCTATAAAGTGGCCTGCATATTACGCAATTTACGGTGAAGGAAACTTTAAGGGAACGCGGACCATATATCCGACAGATGTGATCGGAGTTTCCCAACCTGTATCGATCACGAAGGCAAGGGTGGCTTCTTTGCCGAACCGGATATATAACGGAATCCCTTATACAACGGAAAATGTCGATTCCATTCTTGAGGGAAAACTTACATATAAGGAATATGTACTTGTTCCGGGTACGGATTATCAGGTGACGAAAGTATTGAACGGAGACAGAACAGGGTGGGTAACACTTGTTCTGCAGGGGCTGAACAATAAGAAAAGCATAAATCCGCCTGTTGTCGGGGAGCGGCGGATAAAGATCAAGGTACTCCCTTATAATGTCTCAAAGGATGATATTACCGTGACGGATATGTCTGATTCCGGGAGCATAGTTGCGGCATACACAAAGGGGGGAGCCAGACCGGCAATAAAGGTCAGATTTAACGGAACGACTCTGAAACAGGGACGGGATTATACCGTAAAGTACAAAAACAATACTGCTGTTTCCTCCAAAAAGAAGCCTTTGATCGAGATTGCCGGGAAAGGGAATTTTGCCGGTAAACGCTCTGTTGTTTTTGCGATCGAGCAGAGTGTCTTTGCGACGGATCAGGGTATCACGGTTCTGGCAGCAGACAAAGCTTTGCCGAAGGATGCGACAAAGTATCAGACCAAGATTCTGGTATATGACAGAAATGGTGTTTTGCTGAAGGCAGGAACCGATTATAAGAAAAGCGTGGTATATAAAAAGGATGATATCGTACTTGGCAAGAATAGTAGAGTCAGTGCCGGTGACGTTATTACAGTCGAGGTGACAGGGAGCGGCAAAAATTATACTGCGGATACTATTTCTGTGACTTATACGATTCTTGAAAATGACATCGATATCAGTAAAGCGACAATCAAGATCAAGGATCAGGCCTATACCGGACGTGCAATCCGCATTACCGGGGCATCACAGATAAGCAAGGCCACAATAGGAAAACAAAAGACACCTCTTCAGATAAGTGTGGATGGTGGTAAGACCGGAGACTTCATTGCCGTTCCGGGGAGTTATGTCAAGAATGTCCAGAAAGGGACCGCAAAGGTAACTTTTAAGGGCATCAACGGATGTGGAGGATATAAAACGGTCAGTTTTAAGATTAAGTCCCGTTCTGTCCTGAGCAACCTGTGGTATGGGTTGCTGGATAATTAATGATGAGCAAAATACGGACAGAGTTTATATGAGATCAGTATGTGGCTGTTTCTTTGAGGGGGGATTGAGCCGATTCTTTGATGGGGCAGATCTGAGCTGTTATTAGGATGCGGGTTATCGTTCGTCATCTTCCGGCTCATAATCATTCAGTTCCGGAAAGTCAAGGAATTCACTGAGGGTCATGTTAAAGGTACCGGAGATTTTGTGAAGAGTCCTTATCTGGGGATTTTTGCCGGTACCGGCTGATGTGTTATTCTATGGTGTTTTCCTGATTTCCGACACATCCCGGAGGGGCGGTACTGTCCGAAATGTGTCAGGAGCGGAGGCTTTTGGCTGATAGAACACAAAAGAAGCTCTCCGGCCGGCCGCAAGTGTGTTGCGGCTCGGGAAAACGGCTGTTCGCGACACAAAATGAGGGAGCCGGCCGGCCGCAAGTGTGTTGCAGATTGGAAAAACGGCTGTTCGCGACACAGACCAGACCCTCCATAGATGCAAGCTTGTTATATGCACTCGCCGACATCTGAAAATGACCCACTAACCCCGTCCCCGGGGTTCATTTCCGGGGTTCATTTCCGGGGGCCATTCCGGGGTCCATTTCCTGCAGGCCAAAGCGGCCTTCGCAAATGTCCTGTGGACAGATGAAAGCTTCATTGATATATTATGAATATCAGGGGAATTCGAAATAAATGGAGGAATGGCCATGGACTATCAAACGATCCTGAACAGCGAATTTGCGGAACCGGCCGCGCTGATCGCCCTTAATGAGGGCGGGGCGCGCTTTGTCGATATCAACGATCGATTCCTCAACGAGATGCAGATGAACATCGCGAAAGAGGAGTTTCTGAAGAATGATTTTTCCGCAAACTTTGATGAAGAGAATCTGAAGAACTTCCTGTATGTGCTGAAAAGATGCGCGGAGACAAAAGAGGAAAAGACGACCGAGAACTGGTGGATGCTGGTATCCGACTGCTGCGGGATGAACAGGGTATTTCTGAAGAGCCGGCTCGTTCCCGTGGGGGAAAAAGACGGTGAGGCCATGATCTTCGCGGGGATCCGGAACATCTCCGACGAAAAAAAGATGAAGGAAAGCTTCACGGACATCGAATATCGTTACAAGATGTCCCTGGAGCAGATCAATATTTACAACTGGGAATATACGATCGCTACGAAGGAAATGCGCCCGTGCTACCGGTGCATGAGGGATCTGGGACTTCCGGCACTTGTGGAAAACTACCCGGAGCCCGCCATCGAGGCCGGGATCTTTCCGGCGGATTATGCGGATATGTACCGCGCGATGATGAAAAGGATCGACGAGGGCTCGCCGGAAGAGGAAGCGGATATCCCGCTGACGGTTGGAAGAGTTCCTTTCCGCGTAAAGTACACGACGGAGTTCGACAAGGACGGGAAGCCGGTCAAGGCCTTCGGTTCCGCCACACTGATCTCGGAAACGGAACTCGGAAACATCCGCCTTGACAATCAGATCATCGGCACCCTGGCGGAGGAATACCGTTGCATCTACCTTGCGGATTTTATAAAAGACGAAGTCAAAGTGATCAAACAGGAGGAGCTGATGAGCATCCCGGATCACGAATGCTGCAGGGGACTGCTGCAGGCGGCTGCCTCCAGGATCCAGGATATCAAAGAGGAGGAAAGAGCCAGGTTTGACGATCCGGAGCTTTTCCGTACCGAAATGTTCCGGGACGGGGACAAGCGTGAATTCCTGTACCGGGATGATGAGGGCAACCGCTGGATCCGCATGGAACTGCGCGTACTTGAGCGGGGCCGGAACAAGGTGGACAGGATGCTGCTCTCGGCCATGATCCTGGATGATCTTCAGGCGCAGAAAATGGATGCGGACCGGCTGATCGCCGCACAGAAAAAGGAACTGGAAGACCGCCAGAGCCTGCTCCTTGATGCCATCGACGAAGCGAACAACGCGAATAAGGCAAAGACGGAGTTTTTCTCAAGCATGTCCCATGATATCCGGACACCCATGAGTGCCATTACGGGCTTTTCCCGGCTGGCGATGGAAGAGCTTGATAACAGGGAGCTTCTTAAGGATTATCTTGAAAAGATCACGGATGCCGGTGATCATCTTATGAATCTTATCAACGATATCCTCGATATGAGCCGGATTGAAAGCGGCAAAATGGATCTTGTGAATTCTCCGGTGAAGGTCAGGGATCTTCTTACCGGGTGTGCCGACATGATCCGCGGCAAGATGGAGGAAAACAAACTCGATTTTCATATTGATGTGGAAGAGGCGGGCGACCGGATCGTGGAATGCGACAAGCTCCGGTTCTCCCAGATCGTCCTGAATCTGCTCTCCAATGCCTGCAAATTCACTCCGGAAGGAGGAAGCGTCTTCCTGACCGGAAAGGTAGCGGAAGAAAAGAAGGATGAGCTGGTCTACGAGATCCGGGTAAAAGATACAGGGATCGGGATGTCGGAAGAATTCAGCCGCCATATCTGGGAAGCCTATTCCCGCGAGAATACGGATCTTGTCCGTGAAACCCAGGGGACGGGCCTCGGAATGATGATCGTGTGGAATATCGTGAACATGATGCACGGCACCGTCGATCTTCATACCGAGCCGGGAAAGGGGAGCGAATTTACCGTTCTGCTTCCGCTTAAGACCGCGGATGAAAACCGCCCCGCCGCATTTGAAGACGAGCGGATAAAGAAAGCACTCGAAAGAAATTATGAAGGCATCACGGTACTGGTGGTGGATGATACCGCAAACAATCTCCGGCTTGCGAACGCGATCCTCCGGAAATACGGTTTTACGGTTCGTGTCGCGAATAACGGAGTAAAAGCCGTCGATATGATCAAAGCATCAAAGCCGGGAGAGATCGACCTTATCCTGATGGATGTGATGATGCCGGTAATGGACGGTTTTGAAGCCACCGGAAGGATCCGGGCGCTTCCGGACCCCGTGCTTTCTTCGATCCCGATCGTAGCGATGACGGCCAATGCTTTCGCCTCGGATGTACAGGCGGCACTTGATGCGGGAATGAACGCGCATGTTGCCAAGCCGTTTGCGCAGGAGGATCTGATCGCGGTCATCGATGAGAACCTTCCGGAATAAAGTGGAAAACCTATGAAAAAATACTTATCCGACATCCATCTGGAGGATTACGCCGGGGAATACGAAAAGAAGAAGGCGACTTTCCGGGATATGATCTTTGAAGGGGGACGTGAGGCGGTTTTTCTCAACGGAACCTGGAATTACGCCGTCGACCAGTACGACACCTGTCTCAGGCAGAAGTGGTTTCTGGAAAGATATACCGACGCGAACGGGTTTTCCCTGCCGGTGGACTATTCCTTTGATGAGTGGGAAAAAATGGAGCTTCCCGCATGCTGGAACACATTCGCGAAGGAATACCTGCTCTACGAGGGGCCGATGGTATTTACAAGGACCTTCCGGACGGAGCTTCCCGCAAAGGGCAGGGTGATCTTAAGGATCGGCGCGGCCTCCATGCTGTGCCGGGTGTTTCTTAACGGAAAATATGTCGGAATGCACCGGGGAGCCTCCACGCCCTTTTATTTTGATATAACAGAGGACCTTAAGGAAGAGAACAGGATCCTCTTAAGCGTGGACAGCACGAGGCGTCCGGAACAGGTGCCGACGGAAAATACGGACTGGTTCAATTATGGCGGGATCTTTCGGGATATCGCTCTTTTTTATGTGCCGGATATCTTTATCCGGGAATTCAGGGTTCATCTCGTTCCGGACGGATCCTTTCAAAAGATCGCCGTTTCCATCCTGCTTTCGGAATCCGCGGATCGTACCGCCGTCATCCGGATCCCGGCGCTCAGGATCGATGAGGAGATCCCCGTCATAAAAGGAAGCGCGGAGGCTGTCCTTTGGGCTAAGCCAAGGCTATGGAGCCCTGAGGATCCTTATCTTTATGAGATCTTTGCGGAATGCGGTGAAGATTCCGTATGCGACCGGGCGGGATTCCGGGAGATCCGGACCGAGGGGCAAAACATTCTTCTTAACGGAAAGAGCATCTTCCTTAAGGGGATCAGCGCCCATGAGGAAAGCGTTGAAAACGGCAGGGCGCTTACGGATGAGGAACGGAGGGAGAACCTTCTTCTTGCGAAGGAACTCGGCTGCAATTTCCTCCGGGCCGCGCATTATCCGCATCATGAGAATCTGGCAAAACTTGCGGATGAGATCGGGATCATGCTCTGGGAGGAGATCCCGGTCTACTGGGCGATCCGGTTTGAGCGGGATGAGACCTTTGAAGATGCGGATAACCAGCTTTGCGAGCTCATTATCCGCGACCATAACCGGGCCAGCGTGATCATATGGTCCGTCGGCAATGAGAATGCCGATACGGACAGCCGTCTTTCCTTTATGAAACGGCTGGCGGATCGTGCCCATGAGCTTGATCCGTCAAGGCCGGTATCCGCCGCCTGCCTCGTGGATGAGGCGGAAAACAGGATCGCCGACCGCCTGGCGGAGCATCTTGATATTATCGGGGTCAATGAGTATTACGGCTGGTACAATCCTGATTTTAAGCGGCTTCCGGCCCTTATGAGCAACAGCGATCCCGAAAAGCCGGTCATCATCACGGAATTCGGCGCGGATGCCATGCGGGGCTTTACCGGAGATCCGGAAAAGAAGGGAACCGAGGAATACCAGGCCGGGGTGTACGAAACCCAGCTTTCGATCCTTATGAAGATCGATTACATCAAGGGGATCTCTCCCTGGATCCTCTATGATTTCAGATGTCCGAGAAGGACGAGTTCGATCCAGAAATATTATAACCGGAAGGGGCTTCTGGACGAGACGAAGACATATCGAAAGCCGGCGTTTTATGTCCTTCAAAGATTCTACGGGGAAAAGGGAAGCGCGTCGTAAAGGAGGAATCCATGCCGCAGCAACCGGGAAGAGGGCTCGGTCCGAGAGGGTTTCTGACCGATGAGGAAAAGGAAAACCTTCCGAAGGTCGACAAAAAACTGTTAAGGAGGATCCTGTCCTATCTGAAGCCGTACCGGTTGCAGTTTGTTCTGGTGTTCGCCGCTATCCTGCTTTCCGCCGTCGTCGGGCTTCTGCCCTCCGTCATTACCGGAAAGATCGTGGATGAGGCATTGATAAACAAGGATCTTACCCTGCTTATCCGGCTGCTTCTTATGGCCTTCGCCACACTTGCGATCTCACAGATCATCGGTGTCCTCGAGACCTATATCAACGCGTGGATCTCTCAGAAGATAATCTTTGATATGAAGAATCAGATGTATCACCATCTGCAGTATATGCCGCATTCCTTTTTCACCACGGAAAAGCAGGGGGATATCATCACGAGGATGAATACGGATATCAGCGGCGTGAGTACCGTCATATCCGGCACCCTTTCCAATATAGTATCAAACGCGGCGGTGGTTGCGACGACTCTGGCGGCTCTTTTTACCATGAGCTGGAAGCTTGCGATCGTCGGAGTCATCATCATCCCGCTTCTGATCCTTCCGACAAAGCGCGTCGGAAAGAATCAGTGGAAGATCCGTTCCGATTCCCAGGGAAAAAGCGATGAGATGAACCAGCTGATAAATGAATCCCTGAGCGTAAGCGGCTCCGTGCTCGTCAAACTCTTTACAAGGGAAGAGCGGGAATATGAGCGATTTAAAAAAGTGAACGCCGAACTGACCGCGCTGAACCTGAAGGAGCAGCGAAGCGGAAGCTGGTTCCGGGTGGTTATGGGAATGTTCACGCAGGTGGGGCCGCTTCTCATCTATTTCGCGGGCGGATATCTCATCATCTCCAGGATGGATACCGGGCTGACCGTCGGTACGATCACCGCGATGGTGGCCCTGATCAACCGTCTTTACCGTCCGGTCCAGAGCCTTTTAAACCTTCAGGTGGACTTTACCCGTTCCCTTGCGCTCTTTACGAGGATCTTTGAGTACTTCGATATGAAGAGTTCCATCGTAAGCCCCGAAAACGGTGTGAAGCCGGATGTTACCTGTAAGGATATCACCTATGAGCATGTGGCGTTTTCCTATGATCCGAAGATCCCGATCCTGAAGGATGTGAACTTCACGGTTCCGGGGGGCCGTATGTATGCGATCGTGGGACCTTCCGGATCCGGAAAATCAACGGTTGTAAATCTGATCCCGAGGCTTTATGATGTGAATTCGGGGGCCGTGAAGATCGGCGGTACGGATGTGCGGGACTTTGACCTTAACTGGCTCCGGAATAATGTGGGAGTCGTGACGCAGGAGACCTATCTTTTTAACGGTACGATCCGGGAAAATCTTCTTTATGCGAAAGAGGATGCCACGGAGGAAGAACTGATCAAGGCATGCAAAAACGCGAGTATTCACGGGTTTATCCTGAATCAGCCCGACGGATATGACACGATCGTCGGAAACCGCGGCCTGAAACTCTCCGGCGGCGAAAAGCAGAGACTTTCAATAGCACGTGTTATTCTAAAAAATCCGAAGATCCTGATCCTGGATGAAGCGACCAGTGCCCTGGATTCGATCTCGGAAAATGCCATACAGGATGCTCTGGAACTGCTGATGCAGGGAAGGACCAGCATCGTGATCGCCCACAGGCTGTCCACGATCCTGAAGGCAGACTGCATCCTGGTGGTAAAGGACGGTGTGATCGCGGAGCAGGGGGATCATGATTCCCTGCTTAAGGCCGGCGGGATCTACAAGGAACTCTATGAGACCCAGTTCCGCCGGATCCTCGATCTCGAGGGGAACGAAGCTACAGGCTCCGATTACTGGGATACGGTGGAGGAGGAAAACAACGGATTCTGAGGCCGGTAAGCGGCTTATGATATGATGAGCGGAGGTGACTTATGAAACTTTTATTCTATGATGCGAAAGTATATGACAAAAAATCCTTTGACACGGAGCTTTCGAAGTTTCCGGGAGTGGAGATCGAGTATATCGAGGAAGATCTGAACCGCCGGACGGCCCATATCGCGGAAGGGTTTGACGCGGTCTGCGCCTTTGTAAGCTCCGATGTGGGGAGGGAGACTCTGGACATCCTTTCTGAAAAGAAGGTAAAGACGGTGCTTATGCGCTGCGCCGGTTTCAATAATGTGGACACCGAACACGCAAAGGAGCTGGGGATCACGGTAAAGAGGGTGCCCGCCTACTCGCCGGAAGCGGTGGCCGAGCATGCCATGGCCCTTGCGCTCGCGGTGAACCGGCGCCTCTACAAGGCTTACAACAAGGTCAGGGAAAACGACTTTTCCCTGAAGGGGCTTCGCGGCGTGAATTTCCACGGAAAGACCGCCGGGATCGTGGGCACCGGAAAGATCGGAGCCGCCATGTGCAGGATCTGCCGCGGTTTCGGAATGAAAGTGATCGCCTATGATGTCTATGAAAACGAGTCCCTGAAGGAATTCGTGACCTATGTGACACTTGAGGAGCTGCTTAAGACCAGCGACCTGATTTCCCTTCACTGCCCGCTGACCGATGATACCTATCATATGATCAATATCGGTTCGATCCGGACGATGAAGGACGGAGTGATCCTTGTGAACACCTCAAGGGGAGCTCTCATCAGCACGGATGAGCTGATCGAAGGGATCCGCCTCAACAAATTCCTCGGAGTCGGGCTGGATGTTTACGAAGAAGAGGCCGGCAACGTGTTTGAGGACCGGTCGGATGAGATCCTTGCCCATTCCACCACCTCGAGGCTGCTTTCCTTCCCGAATGTGATGATCACTTCCCATCAGGGCTTCTATACGATGGAGGCGCTTGCCGCCATCGCGGAGACCACCCTGCAGAATCTGATGGATGCGGAAAACGGCGCAAAGACGGGAAATGATGTATAGAAACGCTTTGAAATGACCGGCCGGGACGGCACCATATGTAGTGTCGTCCCGGCACATTCCTGCCCAAGATATAGATTGCACAAAAATTCACCCGGAATTTCGTGAAATTTATCCAAAATTTCCCCGAAATTCCTTCAAAAAACCCTTGCATTCCCGAAAACATTAAGATATACTATCACTTGCTGTGGCATGATAGCTGTGAAGCGTGAGGTTGCCGCATGGCCGAAAGGCAGTGCGGGTTTTCCGTGGAGCGAATGCCAGGTCAAACCTGACGACAAGTCACTGTAGGGTTTCATCCCACGACCGCACACCAAAGGTCTGCCTCGGAGCAGAAACACGGGCGTAAAGATGTGTCTTTCACAGCAGCGGGTAACCGCCGATTTTTTTTGAGAGGCAGCAGGACACGCACGGAGGCGTGTAAGGTCACGGAACGACGAGTCGCACAAATCATTACTTATTTAACAGGAGGCGACAGAATGAACCAGGTAATGAGAATCACTCTCAAGGCGTATGATCACCAGCAGGTGGACGCATCCGCCAAAAAGATCATCGACACGGTCAAGAAAACGGGATCTTCCGTAAGCGGCCCGGTACCCCTTCCCACCAAAAAGGAAGTTGTTACCATCTTAAGAGCCGTTCATAAGTATAAGGATTCCCGTGAGCAGTTCGAACAGAGAACTCACAAAAGACTGATCGATGTACTTACTCCCACCCAGAAGACCATCGAAGCTCTTCAGAAGATCGAGGTTCCCGCGGGCGTATACATCGATATCAAGATGAAAGAAAGGTAACTTTATTAACCGTTTCACATCTGGCATGACCCAATAAGGGTCCGCTGCAGAAAGGAAGGAAACCAATGAAAAAGGCTATTTTAGCTACCAAAGTCGGAATGACTCAAATCTTCAACGAAGACGGTGTGCTGACACCCGTTACGGTTCTTCAGGCAGGTCCCTGCCAGGTAACGCAGATCAAGACCGTAGAGAACGACGGCTACAGTGCCGTACAGGTCGGATTTGTCGACAAGAAGGAAAGGATCGTTACGAAGGACAAGGGCGGTAAGAAAGAGATCGCGCATCGTCACGGCGTCGGCAAGGCCATGCAGGGCCACTTCAAGAAAGCCGGCGTTTCCACCAAGCGTTTCGTGCGTGAATTCAAGTTTGAAAATGCAGATGAGTACGAACCCGGTAAAGAGATCAAAGCGGACATCTTCGAGACCGGCGATCACATCGACGCCACCGCGATCTCCAAAGGTAAAGGCTTCCAGGGCGCGATCAAGCGTTACGGACAGCACAGGGGTCCCATGAAGCACGGTTCCAAGTTCCACCGTCATCAGGGTTCCAACGGTGCCTGCTCGTCCCCGAGCCGTGTATTCAAGGGTAAGGGTATGCCCGGTCACATGGGATGCGTTAAGGTTACGGTACAGAATCTCGAAGTAGTAAGAGTGGATGCCGAAAAGAACCTGCTCCTGGTGAAGGGATCCGTACCCGGCGCGAAGAAAGCGCTTGTCACGATCAAAGAGACCGTGAAAGTGAACGCTTAAGAAAGGAGAAGAGCATTATGGCAAACGTAGCTTTATATAATATGGAAGGCAAGGAAGTCGGCACGATCGAACTTTCCGACAGCGTATTCGGTGTCGAGATCAATGAGAACCTGGTTCATCAGGCAGTCGTACAGCAGCTTGCCAACAACCGTCAGGGCACCCAGAAGGCCAAGACCCGTTCGGAAGTATCCGGCGGCGGCAGAAAGCCCTGGAGACAGAAGGGTACCGGACATGCGCGCCAGGGATCGACGAGAGCTCCCCAGTGGACAGGCGGCGGCATGGTATTCGCACCCGTACCGAGAGATTATTCTTTCAAATTAAATAAGAAGGAAAAGAGAGCGGCATTAAAGAGCGCCCTCACGAGCCGCGTAAATGACGGCAAGATCATCGTCCTCGACGAGCTGAAGCTCGAAGAGATCAAGACGAAGAAGATGCAGGAAGTGCTTGACAACCTTAAGGTTTCGAAAGCGCTGATCGTACTTGAGGATATGGATAAGAACGTGATCCTTTCCGCAAGAAACATTCCCAATGTGATGACGGCCCAGACGAATATGCTGAATGTCTATGATATTCTTAAGGGCGATACGCTGATCCTTACCAAGGGCTCGGCGAAAAAGATCGAGGAGGTGTATGCATAATGGCAGCGATTCAGTATTATGACGTGATCCTTAAGCCTGTGATCACAGAGAAGTCAATGGCGGGCATGGGCGAAAAGAAATATACCTTCCTCGTTCATCCCGAAGCGAACAAGACCATGATCAAGGAAGCCGTTGAAAAGATGTTCGACGGTGCCAAGGTCAAGAAGGTCAACACCATGAACTACGACGGGAAGACCAAGCGCCGCGGACTTGTTTACGGAAAGACCGCGAAGACCAAGAAGGCAGTGGTATTCCTGACCGAGGACAGCAAGGATATCGAGATCTTCTCAGGTTTGTAAACAAACCCGAGAAGAAGATGCGCAGTGCTTCGCAAGGAAGATTGCCGCAAGCGGCACGAAGCACGCGCAGCGGAATTTGCGAGCAAATTCCGATCGGAAAGAGAGAAACAGAAAGGAGAACTCATAAATGGGAATCAAAACATATAACCCGTATACACCTTCCAGAAGGAATATGACCGGCTCCGATTTCTCCGAGATCACGAAGAAGAATCCCGAGAAATCCCTGCTGGCATCCAAGAAAAAGAATTCGGGCCGCAACAACCAGGGCAAGATCACGGTCAGACACCATGGCGGCGGCGCAAAGCAGAAATACAGGATCGTTGATTTCAAGCGCTTTAAGGACGGAATTCCCGCGACCGTAGTAGGAATCGAATACGATCCGAACCGTACGGCCAACATCGCGCTCATCTGCTACGCAGACGGCGAGAAGGCCTACATCCTCGCGCCTGAGGGCTTAAAGGACGGAATGAAAGTCATGAACGGCCCCACGGCCGAAGTAAGGATCGGCAACTGCCTGCCGCTGGAGCAGATCCCGGTAGGTACCCAGGTCCACAACATCGAGCTTTATCCCGGCAAGGGCGGCCAGATGGTAAGAAGCGCGGGCAACTCCGCACAGCTTATGGCGAAGGAAGGAAAGTACGCGACGCTGCGTATGCCCTCCGGTGAAATGAGAATGGTACCCGCGATCTGCAGAGCCACCGTCGGTGTGGTAGGAAATGTGGATCACAACCTGATCAAGATCGGTAAGGCCGGCCGGAAACGCCATATGGGTATCCGCCCGACCGTCAGAGGTTCCGTTATGAACCCGAACGACCATCCGCACGGCGGTGGTGAGGGCAGAGCCCCGATCGGACGTCCGGGTCCTTCAACCCCCTGGGGCAAGCCGGCACTCGGTCTTAAGACACGTAAGAAGAACAAGGCATCCAACAAGCTCATCGTAAGAAGACGCGATGGCAGAGCCATTAAGTAACAGAAGGAGGACGAAAAATGGGCAGATCACTGAAAAAAGGACCTTTTGCTGACGAGAGTCTGCTGAAAAAGGTAGACGCACAGAACGCATCAGGACAGAAGCAGGTCATCAAGACCTGGTCACGCCGTTCTACCATCTTCCCTTCTTTTGTGGGACATACATTTGCGGTACATGACGGCAGAAAGCATGTTCCCGTATACGTTACGGAAGACATGGTCGGACATAAACTGGGCGAGTTCGTTGCGACGCGCACCTACAGGGGGCACGGCAAGGACGAGAAGAAGTCCAAAGTGAAGTAAGACAGGAGGTTAATCATGGCAAAAGGACATAGATCCCAGATTAAAAGACAAAGGAACAGTGAAAAGGATGTAAGACCCTCCGCAAAACTGTCTTACGCAAGGATCTCCGTTCAGAAGGCATGCTTCATACTGGATGCCATCCGGGGAAAGAGCGTAGAGGAGGCTCTGGGAATCCTTACCTACAGTCCGCGCTACGGCGCCGCGCTGGTAAAGAAGCTGGTGGAATCCGCGAGAGCGAACGCGGAATACCTGCACAGTCAGGACCCTGCCAAGTATCCGGCAACCGACAATCTCTATATTGCGGAATGCTTTGCGGATAAGGGGCCCACGATGAAGAGAGTACAGCCGAGGGCACAGGGAAGGGCTTATCGCATCGAAAAGAGGATGAGCCACATCACCGTAGTGCTGGATGAGAGATAAGGAGGATAGGTATGGGTCAGAAAGTTAATCCCCACGGCTTAAGAGTCGGAGTAATCAAGGATTGGGATTCCAGATGGTATGCGGACGAAGAGTTCGCGGACAATCTGGTTGAGGATTATGAAATCAGAAAGTTCCTGAAGAAGAAGCTGTATAACGCGGGTATCTCCAAGATTGAGATCGAGCGTGCGGCTGACAGGGTAAAGGTTATCGTATTTACGGCAAAGCCCGGTGTGATCATCGGAAAGGGCGGCACCGAGATCGAAGTGACCAAGAATGAAATCGTAAAGCTTACCGGCGGCAAGAAGGGCTCCGTGGACATCAAGGAGAGCAAGCGTCCCGACAGAGACGCCCAGCTGGTAGCCGAGAATATCGCGCAGCAGCTTGAGAACCGTGTTTCCTTCCGCCGTGCGATGAAGTCCTGCATGGGAAGGACCATGAAGGCAGGCGCTCTCGGTATCAAAGCATGCTGCTCCGGCCGTCTCGGCGGTGCGGATATCGCCAGATCCGAATTCTATTCGGAAGGCACGATCCCGTTACAGACGCTGCGTGCGGACATTGAGTACGGATTCGCGGAAGCGGATACCACGTATGGCAAGGTTGGCGTCAAGGTTTGGATTTATAAGGGTGAGATACTTCCCGTGAAGAAGACCGATGAGGAAGAGACCGCCAAGGAAGGGAGCGATAAATAATGTTAATGCCGAAGAGAGTTAAGCGTCGTAAGCAGTTCCGCGGTTCCATGGCGGGGAAA
Source organism: Lachnospiraceae bacterium (assembly GCA_024692955.1). Taxonomy (GTDB): domain Bacteria; phylum Bacillota; class Clostridia; order Lachnospirales; family Lachnospiraceae; genus JAILLW01. The sequence continues at coordinate 32,474 of JAILLW010000060.1, forward strand.
GCTACACGCGGTAATAAGATCACCTATGGTGAGTATGGTATCATTGCAACGGAACCGGCCTGGATCAAGTCAAACCAGATCGAAGCAGCCCGTGTGGCGATGACGCGTTACATCAAGCGTGGCGGTAAAGTCTGGATCAAGATCTTCCCGGACAAGCCCGTTACGGCGAAGCCCGCCGGTGTCCGCATGGGTTCCGGTAAAGGCGCGACCGAATACTGGGTAGCGGTAGTAAAGCCCGGACGCGTTATGTTTGAGATCGCAGGAGTGCCGGAGGAGACAGCGAAGGAAGCGCTTCGTCTGGCGACACACAAACTGCCCTTAAAGTGCAAGATCGTATCAAAGGCAGACTTGGAAGGTGGTGCAGCAGAATGAAAACTAACAGGTATGTCGAAGAATTAAAGAAAAAAACGGATGCTGAATTAGCGAAGGACTTAACGGATGCTAAGAAGGAGCTTTTCAATCTGAGATTCCAGAACGCGACGAACCAGCTGGACAATACGGCGAGGATCACGGAAGTCAGGAAGAACATCGCGAGGATCAACACGGTGATCTCCCAGAAGGCCAAGGAAGCATAACGGAATCTTGAGAAAGGAGACGAGAAGTCGTGGAAGAGAGAAATTTAAGAAAAACGCGTGTCGGCAAGGTTATCAGCGACAAGATGGATAAGACGATCGTCGTAGCGATTGAAAACCATGTAAAGCATCCTTTATACAAGAAGATCGTTAAGGATACCTACAAGCTGAAAGCGCATGACGAGAACAACGAATGCCGGATCGGCGATACCGTGAAGGTTATGGAGACGAGACCCCTTTCGAAGGACAAGAGATGGAGACTCGTTGAGATCGTAGAGAAAGCAAAGTAATTCGGGAGGGAATTAGCATGATTCAACAGGAAAGCAGACTGAAGGTCGCTGACAATACCGGTGCTAAGGAAATCCTTTGCATCAGAGTTATGGGCGGCTCTACCAGAAGATATGCCGAGATCGGCGACACGATCATCGCTACCGTCAAGGATGCGACCCCCGGCGGGGTGGTAAAGAAGGGCGATGTCGTAAAGGCAGTAGTTGTACGTACCGTTAAGGGTGCGCGCCGCAAGGACGGAAGCTACATTCGTTTCGACGAGAACGCGGCCGTGATCATCAAGGATGACAACACCCCCAGAGGAACACGTATCTTTGGACCCGTAGCAAGAGAGCTTCGTGAGAAACAGTTTATGAAGATCGTTTCCCTGGCTCCGGAAGTATTATAAGGAGGAAGCGGACATGGCAAGTTTAAAGATCAAAAAGGGCGATACCGTAAGGATCATCGCCGGCAAGGATAAGGGCACGGAAGGCAAGGTTACGAGCGTTGACAAAAAGAAGGGCAAGGTGATCGTAGAGGGTGCCAATATGGTGACCAAGCACACAAAGCCTTCTGCTCAGAACGCGAATGGCGGGATCATTCAGATGGAAGCGCCTTTGGACATTTCGAACGTAATGTATGTGCATAAGGGCAAGCCCACCAGAGTAGGCTTTAAGACCGAGGGCGACAAGAAAGTCCGCTTCGCGAAGTCTACTGGTGACGTGATTGACTGATACCGGGAAAGGAGACATTGACTGTGAGCAGATTAAAGGAAGCATACAAGAACGAGATCGTCGACGGTATGACGAAGAAGTTCGGTTACAAGAATATAATGGAAGTTCCGAAGCTTGACAAGATCGTTGTCAACATGGGTGTCGGCGAAGCGAAAGACAACGCGAAGGTCCTCGAGTCCGCCATGAGCGATCTCGAGACGATCACCGGTCAGAAGGGCGTTCTCACGAAGGCAAAGAAGTCCATCGCGAACTTCAAGCTGAGAGAAGGCATGAACATCGGCTGCAAGGTAACCCTGCGCGGCGAAAAGATGTACGATTTCCTGGACCGCCTTATCAACCTGGCTCTTCCGCGTGTACGTGACTTCCGCGGTGTCAATCCCAACGCTTTTGACGGCAGGGGGAATTACGCCCTCGGGATCAAGGAACAGCTGATCTTCCCTGAGATCGAATACGACAAGATCGATAAGGTAAGAGGTATGGACGTGATCATCGTGACCACGGCAAAGACGGATGAAGAAGCACGCGAGCTGTTAACATTGTTTAACATGCCTTTCGCAAAGTAACAGGAGGAACGATATGGCTAAAACAGCAATGAAGATCAAGCAGCAGCGCAAAGCGAAATTTTCGACGCAGGAATACAGCCGCTGCAGAATATGCGGGCGTCCCCACGCTTACTTAAGGAAATACGGAATCTGCAGAATCTGCTTCCGTGAACTGGCGTACAAGGGCGAGATCCCCGGCGTTAAGAAAGCAAGTTGGTAAGAAGGAGGTAAGGTAAGATGACAATGAGTGATCCTATTGCAGATATGCTGACAAGAATTCGCAACGCGAATATGTCTAAGCACGACAGCGTGGACGTACCTTCTTCGAAGATGAAGCTTGCGATCGCGCAGATCCTGCTTGACGAGGGATTCATCAACAAGTATGACCTCGTTGACGACGGGAATTTCAAGACCATCCGCATCGCGCTCAAGTACGGCGCGGACAAGAATGACCGCATCATCAGCGGATTAAAGAGGATCTCCAAGCCGGGTCTTCGGATCTATGCCGGCAAGGACGAGCTTCCGAAGGTGCTTGGCGGAATGGGTATCGCGATCATTTCCACGAATCAGGGCGTGATCACGGACAAAAAGGCACGCGAGCTGAAAGTCGGCGGCGAAGTGCTCTGCTACATTTGGTGATTTGTTAGTAAATTTTTAAGGAGGTACGGGCATGTCACGAGTAGGAAAAATGCCAATCGCTGTTCCCGCGGGAGTGACCGTGGACATAGCAGAAAATAACAATGTGACGGTAAAAGGTCCCAAAGGGACGCTTACGCGTCAGTTTACTCCCGAGATGGAGATCAAACTGGAAGGCGCTGAGATCGTAATCACGCGTCCCAACGATACCAAGAGGATCAAATCCCTGCACGGAACGACCAGATCGGTCCTGAACAATATGGTAGTCGGTGTTTCGGAAGGCTTCGAGAAGAAGCTGGAAGTAAACGGTGTCGGCTACAGAGCTGCCAAGCAGGGCAAGAAGCTGACCTTATCTCTCGGGTATTCGCATCCGGTTGAGATGGAGGATCCCGAAGGCGTGGAATCCGTTGTCGAAGGACAGAATGTGATCATCGTCAAGGGCATCGACAAGGAAAAGGTCGGACAGTACGCGTCCGAGATCCGCGACAAGAGACGTCCGGAGCCTTATAAGGGCAAGGGTATCAAGTACGCGACCGAGCAGATCCGGCGCAAAGTCGGCAAGACCGGTAAAAAATAAGGGATAAGGAGAGAGAAAAATGGTCAGAAAAGAATCCAGAGCCAAAGTTCGTATAAAGAAACATATGAGAATACGTAACCGCTTCAGCGGAACTCCGGAAAGACCTCGTCTTTCCGTATTCCGGAGCAATCAGCATATGTATGCCCAGATCATCGATGACGTAGCCGGAAACACTCTGGTTGCGGCAGCTACCACGGAAAAGGAAGTCAAAGCGAAACTCGAGAAGACTAATGACGTCGAGGCTGCGAAGTATCTCGGCGAGGTAATCGCGAAGCGCGCCCTCGACAAGGGCATCGACACCGTGGTTTTTGACAGAGGCGGTTTTATATACCAGGGCAAGGTAGCTGCGCTCGCCGATGCGGCGAGGGAAGCCGGCCTCAAATTCTAGGAAGGGAGAAACGTAAATGAGACGTTCAATCATTGATGTAAGCAACATGGAGCTTAACGACAAGGTTGTGGCGATTAAGCGTGTAACCAAGGTTGTAAAGGGTGGTCGTAATATGCGTTTCGCCGCCCTGGTGGTAGTAGGAGACGGCGCAGGTCATGTAGGTGCCGGTCTCGGAAAGGCAGCCGAAGTTCCCGAAGCGATCCGCAAGGGTAAGGAAGACGCGATCAAGAACATGGTCGAAGTGGCAAGGGACGAGGCTGAGAGCATTACACATGACATCATCGGCGTATACGGCGCGGCACAGGTGCTCTTAAAGAGAGCTCCCGAAGGTACCGGTATCATCGCGGGAGGTCCCGCCCGTATCGTGTGCGAACTTGCGGGGATCAACAACATCCGTACCAAGTCGCTGGGATCGAACAATAAGCAGAATGTCGTACTTGCGACGATCGAGGGACTTACGAGTCTCAAGACTCCGGAGCAGGTAGCGGCCGCGCGCGGCAAGTCTGTCGCGGAGATCACGGCATAGGAGGTAACGTAAAATGGCGAAGAGTTTAAAGATCACATTGGTTAAATCTCCGATCGGAGCGGTTCCCAAGCAGAAGAAGACCGTTGAGTCCATGGGATTCCGGAAGCTTCATAAGTCAAAGATCTTCCCGGATAACGCTGCGACACGCGGACAGATCCAGCAGATTCAGCACCTGATCAAGGTCGAAGAAGTAGACGAGTAAGGAGGTACCGGCATGGATTTATCGAATTTAAGCCCTGCTGAGGGTTCGAAAAAGAGCAATAATTTCAGGCGCGGCCGCGGACACGGTTCGGGCAACGGCAAGACCGCCGGCAAAGGTCATAAAGGTCAGAAGGCACGTTCCGGCGCACCCAGAATCGGGTTCGAAGGCGGACAGATGCCTCTTTACAGACGTATCCCCAAGAAAGGCTTCAAGTGCCCTTCCCACAAGGATATCGTAGCAGTAAACTTAAGGCTTCTTGATGACCGTTTCAGCGACGGGGATACCGTTACGGTTGATTCGCTGATCGAAAAAGGGATCATCAAGAACCCGAAAGACGGAGTAAAGATCTTAGGAAACGGAGAAGTGACCAAGAAGCTTACGGTTAAGGCAAACGCGTTTTCCGCGACTGCCGTACAGAAGATCGAAGCTGCGGGCGGAAGTACAGAGGTGATGTAATATGTTCAAAACCCTGATCAACGCATTTAAAATCAAAGAGATCCGCTTAAAGCTTCTCTTTACGCTCGGAATGCTGTTCGTGATCCGTTTCGGTTCCCAGCTCCCGGTGCCCGGTGTTGATATCAAACAGTTCACCGCATGGTTCAATGCCAAGGTGAACAGTGCCGACACCTCGGGCTTCCTGGGTGCCTTTACGGGCGGTTCCTTCGAGAATATGTCGATCCTGGCGCTGAACATCACGCCTTACATCACATCCTCGATCATCATGCAGCTCCTTACCATCGCGATCCCGAAGCTGGAAGAAATGCAGAGGGACGGCGAAGACGGACGCAAAAAGATCGCGGCCATCACCCGTTACGTGACGGTAGGTCTCGCGCTTATCGAATCGACGGCAATGGCCATCGCGTTCAACAGCTCCAATATGTTAAGCGGTGGCGGGTTCCTCGATATCATTACCGTTATCGTTACCCTGACCGCGGGCAGTGCCTTCCTTATGTGGGTCGGCGAACAGATTACGGAACACGGTGTCGGAAACGGTATTTCCATCGTGCTCGTGATCAACATCATTTCCCGGGTACCCTCGGATATCGCGTCTCTCTTTGAGCAGTTTGTGCTCGTTGAGGGCAAGCCGGTAGCGGTAAAGATCGTTGCCGCGCTCATTATCATCGCGATCATCGTGGCGATCGTTGTACTGGTCATCATCCTTTCGGATGCGGTACGCAAGATCCCCGTACAGTACGCGAAGAAGATGCAGGGCCGGAGAATGGTGGGAGGAAATTCGTCCTCCATCCCCTTAAGGGTCAATACCTCGGGTGTTATCCCGGTGATCTTCGCGTCGAGCCTTTTGCAGCTCCCGGTGATCATCTGCAATTTCTTCAATGTAAGAACTTCCGGATTCTGGGCGCATGTGCTTCGTGCGCTGAGCTCCAGCAACTGGGTTAAGCCCAAAGAGCCCCTGTATTCCATCGGCCTTCTGATCTACATCGCGCTGGTGATCGCCTTTGCGTATTTCTACACTTCGATCACCTTTAACCCGATGGAGGTCGCTGAAAACCTGAAGAAATCCGGCGGCTTCATCCCGGGCATCCGTCCCGGCAAGCCCACCACGGAATATCTGACGAAGATCCTGAACTATATCGTCTTCATCGGCGCTGTAGGCCTCACGATCGTATGCGTGATCCCGTATGTATTCAACGGAATCTTCGGCGCGCAGGTATCCTTCGGCGGAACCTCGCTCATCATTATCGTGAGCGTAATCATTGAAACCATCAAGCAGGTGGAGTCCCAGATGCTTGTACGTAACTACAAGGGATTCCTGAACGATTGATTTTTTGACAGCCCGCTGCGAGCATATATTTTTGTGGCGGCGACCGTATGAAAACGCCGGCACTTGACGAGTGCGAGCCATGCGATGCACGAGTCTAGTGTCCGCTGCGTTTTAATCCGAGCGAGAGCGTGTCGCCAAACAAAAGATATATGCGACGCACAGGGCTGATAAACTTGAAAGGCTGAAATTTCATGAAGATTATTATGCTCGGCGCGCCCGGCGCCGGAAAAGGCACTCAGGCCATTAAGATCGCAGAAAAATACGGGATACCGCACGTTTCCACGGGCGATATCTTTCGTGCTAATATAAAGAACAATACGCCCCTCGGAGCGGAAGCAAAGAAGTATATGGACGAGGGAAAACTCGTGCCCGATGAACTGACGGTAAGGATCCTTCTTGACCGTGTTGCGAAGGATGACTGCAAAAACGGCTACGTCCTTGACGGTTTTCCGCGTACCATCGTTCAGGCGGATGTTCTTAAGGAAGAACTCACGAAACTCGGCGAAAAGATCGATTATGCCATCAATGTGGACGTTCCCGATGAAAATATCGTCCGCAGGATGAGCGGAAGGCGCTCCTGCCTGAACTGCGGGGCCACCTATCACATCGAGCACATTCCCCCGAAGAAGGAAGGGATCTGCGACCAGTGCGGAAGCCCCCTTACCCAGAGGGATGACGATAAGGAAGAAACGGTGAAGAACCGTCTTAAGGTATATCACGAGCAGACGCAGCCGCTCATCGATTATTATGAGAAAGAGGGCGCGCTTAAGAATGTTGACGGCACGAAGCCCATGGAGGAAGTGTTCGCCGACATCATCGCGATCCTGGGATAAGAAGATGGCGATCATCATCAAGTCGGAACGGGAGATCGGGCTGATCCGCGAATCCTGCAGGATGCTGGAAAAGGTCCATGATGAGCTTTCGAAGATCATACGACCCGGGATCAGCACGCTGGAGATCGACAAAACGGGTGAGGAACTGATCCGCTCCTTCGGAGGAGTTCCGAATTTCCTTCATTATAACGGCTATCCCGCGTCGATCTGTGTATCCGTGAACGAAGAGGTCGTCCACGGGATACCGAAAAAAGACCGGATCCTGAAAGAGGGCGATATTGTTTCCCTTGACGCAGGAATGATGCTGAAGGGCTATCACTCGGATGCAGCAAGGACTTATGCCGTGGGAAAGGTCACGCCGGAGGTCGGATGCCTCATCGAAGCCACGAAGCAGAGCTTCTTTGAAGGGATCCGCTACGCGAAGGAAGGATACCATCTTTTCGACATCTCGAATGCCATTGCAGGGTACATCAAACCCTTCGGCTACGGGATCGTAAGGGATCTTACCGGACACGGAGTGGGGACCGAACTTCACGAGGACCCGCCGGTACCGAACTTCCGTCAGCTTACCCGCGGACCTAAATTAAGGAGGGGGATGACCCTCGCCATCGAGCCGATGATCAATCTCGGGACCTGGAAGGTGAGATGGCTGGATGACGACTGGACCGTGGTTTCGGCTGACGGATCCTATTCCGCCCACTATGAGAACACGGTGCTCATCACGGACGGGGAGCCGGAGATCCTGACTTTGAGCGGCGGTCTTTAAAGGATAATGAAACGATGAAGTTTGCGGTTTCAACGGCGGGACATGACAAAGGTACATATTACGCGGTGATCGGGGAAGAAGCCGATGCGGTCCGTGTGGCCGACGGGAGGCTTAAGACTCTGGAGAAGCCGAAGAGAAAGAACCGGAAGCATGTGAGACTTTTCGAAAAGAACATCGAAGGGGAAGCGGTCCGGAACAACGCGGACATCATCAGGATGATCAGAGAGATAAAAAGGAAAAAGGATTCAGACGAGGAGGAACTTCATGTCTAAAGCAGATGTGATCGAGATCGAGGGAACGGTGGTTGAAAAACTCCCGAACACGATGTTCCAGGTGGAACTGGAGAACGGGCACAGGGTGCTCGCGCACATCTCCGGTAAGCTCAGGCAGAATTTTATCCGGATATTACCCGGCGACAGGGTAACACTCGAACTTTCACCCTATGATCTTTCCAAGGGAAGGATCATCTGGCGTGATAAATAGAAAAACTTTTTAAAGCGGTCGTAAAACTTTCTCTTGCACAGGGAGACGGTTTTGTGATAATATATTCGTTGCGCGTTTGTGCGCAGAACGGTCCGTTTTGGATGTTGCACAGCGAAAGGAGGTTTAACATGAAGGTTAGATCATCAGTAAAACCGATTTGCGAGAAATGCAAAATCATCAAAAGAAAAGGACGTATCAGAGTTATCTGCGAGAATCCGAAGCACAAACAGAGACAGGGTTGAGAAGATCACACCGGTGATTACTTCTTGATTCGCACTTTGCGTGTGGAAGATCGGACAATGAAACTTTGAGGTCCGGTTGGGCAGAAGCCCCAATCAATTAGTATCAGGCGAACAGTCGCCACATTTAAGGAGGAACAGATATGGCTCGTATTGCAGGTGTTGATTTACCCAGAGACAAGCGTGTGGAGATCGGACTTACCTATGTATACGGAATCGGAGTATCCAGCTCGCGCAAGATCCTTGCCGCGGCGAAAGTAAACCCCGACACCCGTGTAAGGGAACTTACCGATGAGGAAGTAAAGCGTATTTCCGAGATCATCGAGAAGGACTATATGGTGGAGGGTGACCTTCGCCGTGAAGTTGCGCTTAACATCAAGCGTTTACAGGAAATCGGCTGCTACAGGGGGATCCGTCACAGGAAGGGTCTGCCGGTCCGCGGTCAGAATACCAAGACGAACGCCAGAACGCGCAAGGGCCCGAAGCGGACCGTTGCCGGCAAGAAGAAATAATCTTATTTAAGAAACGATGCCTTCGGGCATGTAAATTTACCAATGTATTAAGAAAGGTAGGTTAGTTTTCAATGGCTACAAAGAAAGTCACCAAAAGAGTTACCAAGAAACGTGTTAAAAAGAACGTCGAACACGGACAGGCGCACATTCAGGCTTCCTTTAACAACACGATCGTCACCCTGACGGACGCGGAAGGGAATGCCCTTTCATGGGCAAGTGCCGGCGGCCTCGGTTTCCGCGGTTCGAAGAAGTCTACCCCTTACGCGGCACAGATGGCTGCGGAGACAGCGACCAAGGCAGCGCTGATCCACGGCTTAAAGACCGTTGACGTTATGGTAAAGGGACCCGGTTCGGGACGTGAAGCCGCGATCAGAGCGCTTCAGGCAGCGGGACTTACGGTTACCAGTATCCGCGACGTAACTCCGGTACCCCATAACGGATGCCGCCCTCCGAAGAGGAGAAGAGTATAATCGGTCACTATGTTGGAAGAAGGTCCTTTCGGACTGTAAACACACATTTTAAAGGAGAATCAAAATGGCAGTAAACAGAGTACCTGTATTAAAGAGATGCAGAGCACTGGGTCTTGAGCCCCAGTTCCTCGGCTATTCCAAGAAGTCGACCCGTGCGGTCAGGAACGCGAACAAGAAGGTTTCCGAGTACGGACTTCAGCTTCGCGAAAAGCAGAAGGCAAAATTCATCTACGGCGTGCTTGAGAAGCCTTTCCGCAACTATTATGAAAAAGCGGACCGCATGAAGGGTATGACGGGTGAAAACCTTATGGTCCTGCTTGAGCGCAGGCTCGATTCCATCGTGTTCCGTATGGGCTTTGCAAGAACGAGAAGAGAAGCAAGGCAGGTAGTAGGCCACAAGCACATCCTCGTAAACGGAAAGCCCGTGAACATTCCCTCCTATATTGTAAAGGCGGGTGACACGATCGAAGTCAGAGAAAAATCCAAATCCCTCCAGAGATACAAGGATATCCTTGAGGTGACGTCCGGCAGACTCGTTCCCGAGTGGATGGAAGTCGACATCGAAGGTCTTAAGGGAACCGTTACGAACCTTCCCACCAGAGAGATGATCGATGTTCCGGTCAACGAGATGCTGATCGTCGAGCTGTATTCCAAGAATTAACACAGTGAAAGGAGGGTTCTCTAGTGTTTGATTTTGAAAGACCGAATATTGAGGTTGCTGAGATCTCCGAGGACAAGAAGTACGGCAGATTTGTTGTGGAACCTTTGGAGAGAGGCTATGGAATCACTCTCGGCAATTCCCTGAGAAGGATCATGCTCTCCTCGCTTCCCGGATCCGCGGTTTCGCAGGTCAAGATCGAGGGAGTACAGCACGAGTTTACTTCGATCGAGGGTGTCAAGGAAGACATCACCGAGATCATTATGAATATCAAGAGCCTTGCGATCCGGAATAATTCCGAGAGCCCCGAGCCCAAGACCGCGTACATCGAGTACGAAGGCGAAGGCGTAGTCAAGGCATCCGACATCCAGCACGATTCGGATATCGAGATCATCAATCCCGACCTTACGATCGCGACCCTGTCCGGCAAGAAGACCAAGCTCTACATGGAGCTTACGATCACGAACGGCAGAGGTTACGTGAGCGCCGAAAAGAACAAGCCGGCAGATCTTCCCATCGGAGTGATCGCCGTGGATTCCATCTACACACCGGTAGAGCGTGTCAACATGACCGTGGAGGATACCCGTGTGGGCCAGGTAACGGACTTCGACAAGCTGACGCTTGATGTCTGGACCAACGGAACCCTTGCTCCGGATGATGTGGTATCCCTTGCGGCGAAAGTATTAAGCGAGCACTTAAGCCTCTTTATCAACCTTTCCGAGAGCGCGAAGAACGCGGAGGTTATGGTGGTCAAAGAAGATGACCAGAAGGAAAAGGCTCTGGTAATGAGCATTGACGAACTCGAGCTTTCCGTACGTTCCTACAATTGCCTGAAGAGGGCGGGAATCAATACGGTAGAGGAACTCACGAACAAGACTCCCGAGGAGATGATGAAAGTCAGGAACCTCGGAAAGAAGTCTCTGGACGAGGTTCTCGTGAAACTCGAAGAACTCGGCCTGCAGCTCAATACGGGCGACGAGTCGTAAGAGGTTCCAAAAGCGGGAGCAGTAAAACCGATGAGTATGCACCCGTGAGAAGGCAATAGAAGTGGAGTACGATCAGCGGCGGATAAGACCGATGCGCGCGGCCGCGGATCCCATGGATGCAGGGAGATCCCTGAGAAAGGAGCCAAAATGGCAAAGTACAGAAAGTTAGGAAAGACCTCCGATCAGAGAAAGGCACTCTTAAGAAGTCAGGTGACCGCGCTTCTCTATAACGGAAGGATCATTACCACCGAGGCGAGAGCCAAGGAAGTAAAAAAGATCGCGGAGAGCCTCATTACTCTCGGCGTAAAGGAAAAGGATAACTTCGAGACCGTAACGATCGAGGCGAAGGTACCCGAGCGCGACAAGGACGGCAAGCGTGTCAAGGAGGAAAAGGACGGCAAGAAGGTAACGAAGTATACCACCGTCAGCAAGGAGATCAAGAAGGATCTTCCCTCCAGGCTGCATGCGCGTCATCAGATGCTGAAGGTTCTCTATCCCGTGAAGGAAGTTCCTGCGAACGTTGTCGGCAAGAAGCTGAACAACGCGGGCCGCAAGAAGAACACGAAGGAAGCGGATCTTTGCGCAAAGATCTTCGACGAATACGGCACGAAGTACGCCAACAGAAACGGCGGATATACGAGGATCATCAAGATCGGACCCCGCAAGGGTGACGGCGCGATGGAAGTGGTACTCGAGCTTGTATAAGAAAGAGATACCCGAACCCGTACAGGAAGAAGGCACCCGCCCCCGAGTGGGAAAGCGGTGACCCGATTCGCCCGATGAAAAGCCCCGGAACACTCCGGGGCTTTTCGCATGCCCGCCCCCCGGGACGTTTTGTCCTGATATTTTTGGCCCCCGACGTTTTTGGCCCCCGACGTTTTTGGCCCTCGGGGACGGGGTTAGTGGCTCATTTTATGTCAACCAAAATCCGCCGCAGCCCGCTCAATACAATCCTTCGGCCTCATGGAAGACGGGACTGCCGGTTTCCGGGCGTGGCCGCAATATATTGGTATGCCTGCGGGTCGCTCTCACGGGCATCCGTGCCCGGTGATCGCTCGGAAGCACATCCATGTGCTCCCGCCCCTTGTCTGAGTATGCCGCGCCGGAAAACCGACTCGGATCCGGCCTTCGATCGGGCCTTTGGATCCGAGTCGGCCGGACACAATACGCCGGCCTCGTGGCTCCAAGCCCCTCTCTTCGGGCCTGATCCTCGCCAGTCCCGCTTCAAAGTCGGCCTCCGGATTTATTGAGCGGGCATGCGTACGATTGCCGGGAATGAAAGTATCTTGCGAAAATGGCCCACTAACCCCGTCCCCGGGGGGCATTCCGGGGGTCATTCGGGGGTCTTCTGGAAGTGCTGGTAGTCTTTCTGGCTGGTCCAGTCTCCGCCCCAGGTGAAGCCGTGGGCTTTGAAGAGACGGCAGCACAGATCGTTCTCATCGATCTTGTGGGGGAAATCCCGGCTTCGGTCCACATATTCGGCGGCTTCCGCCGGCGAGATATAATCTCCGCCGTCTTCGCCCTTTCCGTAGACGATGTAGGGATTATAGAAGGGATTTACATCGATGGCGAGGCCGAGGGCGTGCTTGCTTAAGGAAGTCGTGTTCTCGACCAGCCGGTAGTTGAAACAGGAAGTATTGTCATCGAGCATGGAAAGAAGATCATCCCCGCCGTATTCATCCACGAGGCGGATCTTCTCGATCTGATATTCGTTTTCGTAAAGCTCCCGGAAGATCTCGATGAGATCCCCGGCGATCAGCCGGTTGCAGATGAGCTCCCCGGTCTGCACCTCGCCGTTGAAATCATAATAGAGCACCGAGAGGTACCGGAGATCATCATAGCAGATCCGGAGGCCGGCATCATCGGCGGGATAGGAGATTCCCGTGATCCGCTTTTTGATCCCATCGCTTAATTCACTGATCATAAATGAAGAGTCGGGATCCGGCGCCGGAGTCGGGGAAGGAGCCAAAGAAGGTGTGGGAGACGGAGCTTCGGACGGCTTCGGAGCGTCGGCCTTTGCGGAATTCTTCGAAGGCTTTGCTTCATCCGGAGAACCTGCCGGCACGGAAGACTCCCCGGAGCCGTCCGAAACGGTCACCGAAGACCCGTTCCCCGCCGGCTGCTTCGAGGCGTATTCCGACAGGGTCTCACTCCCGGTCACGATCCTTATGATCACGGCACAGATCCCTATGAGAAGGATGAGCAGGCCGATAGTCTGTACTGTCTTTTTCACATTCATAGGCATATGATACTTCTTCCGCCGAAATCTTGCAAATCAAAGGGCGGTAAAGTAAAATAAACGAGTTGGTACGGAGTATGAAACCACTTATTGATGCAAACAGTATTACATATGAATATATCCGCCGCGACGATGAAGGAAACGTCGAGGGGATCACGACTGCCCTTGATCATGTGGATCTGCAGGTGAAGAAGGGCGATTTTATCGCGATCCTCGGACATAACGGCTCCGGGAAATCCACTTTTGCGAAGCTTCTGAATGCGATCCTTACCCCGGCGGAGGGAACAATCTATGTGGACGGCTTTGATACGTCGGACCCCGCGAATGTATGGGAAGTCCGCCGCAAGGCAGGCATGGTATTTCAGAATCCCGACAATCAGATCATCGCCCAGGTGGTGGAGGAGGATGTGGGCTTCGGACCGGAAAACCTGGGTGTGCCCACAAAGGAGATCTGGGAGCGGGTTATCGAATCGCTGAAGGCGCTGGGGATCTACGAGCTTCGAAAGAAGTCGCCGAACCGGCTGTCCGGCGGACAGAAACAGCGAGTATCCATCGCGGGAGTGCTCGCCATGCATCCGGAGTGCATTATTCTGGATGAGCCCACGGCCATGCTCGATCCCCGGGGAAGACGGGAAGTGATCAGGGCCGTCCGCGCGCTGAACGATGTGGAAAACATCACGATCATCCTGATCACGCATTATATGGAAGAGATCGTCAACGCGGACCGCGTTTTTGTAATGAATGAGGGAAAGATCGCCATGGAAGGAACGCCGCGGGAGATCTTTTCAAGGGTGGAGGAGCTTCAGAACTTAAGCCTTACCGTTCCCGCGGTGACGCTGCTCGCCCATGAGCTGAAAAAGGCGGGAGTCGACCTTCCGGACGGAGTCCTTACGAAAGAGGAACTGGTATCGTGTTTGTTTTAGATGAGGTAAGTTACATCTATGATAAGGGAGGCGCCTATCAGAGCCAGGCCCTTGACCGCGTGAGCCTTACCGTCGGTGACGGGGAGTTCATCGGTCTCATCGGGCATACGGGCTCCGGAAAATCGACGCTGATCCAGCTGATGGACGCCCTTTTAAAGCCGGACTCCGGGACCATATATTATAACGGCGAGGACATCAACGGATCTTCTTATGACCGGCGGAAACTCCGCTCCGAGGTGGGGCTCGTTTTCCAGTATCCGGAGCACCAGCTTTTCGAGGAGAGCGTCTTTAAGGATGTCTGCTTCGGCCCGAAGAATCTGGGCCTTTCGCAGAAGGAGCAGGAGCTTCGCGCGTACAGGGCGCTGGAGCTTACGGGGCTTTCGAAAGAATGCTTTTATCAGTCGCCCTTCGACCTTTCGGGCGGACAGAAAAGGCGCGCTGCCATTGCGGGAGTGCTCTCCATGGAGCCGAAGGTCTTCATTCTGGATGAGCCGACGGCGGGACTTGATCCCAAAGGAAGGAAGGAGATCCTGAACCTCATCCGGGATCTTCGGGAAAAGACGGGAATGACCGTGATCCTCGTATCCCATTCGATGGATGATGTGGCCGATTATGCGGACAGGATCATCGCGATGGATAAAGGGAGGGTGTTCCTTGACGGCACGCCGAAGGAGGTTTTCGCGCATGCAGAAGAGCTTGCGGAGGCGGGGCTCTCCGTTCCGGAGGTGACCGCGATCGTAAGGATGATAGCGGACCGCGGCCTGCCGGTGGATACTTCCGTGACAACGATCCCGGAGGCCCGGGATGAGATACTCAGAATTCTTGGGAGATAAAGAGAATTGTTCCGCGACATGACACTCGGACAATATTATCCGGCGGAATCCGTGATCCACAAACTGGATCCCAGAGTGAAACTGGTGGCGACTTTTGTATATATCCTATCGCTCTTTTTCATCGGAAGCGTGACGGGATATCTTCTTGCCGCCCTTTTTCTGCTTTCGGTCATCGCCCTGAGCCGTGTGCCCATCGGGTTCATGGTACGGGGCTTAAGGGCCATCGTGATCCTGATGGTGGTCGCCGCCCTCTTCAACGTATTCCTCACCCCGGGAGAGGTGATCTTTTCCTGGCGGATGTTTTCCGTAACGAAAGAAGGCTGCTTCATCGCCGCAAAGATGGTTGTAAGGCTTACGCTGCTTATTATGGGATCTTCCGTCATGACTCTTACCACAACTCCGGCGAACCTTACGGACGGTCTTGAAAAACTTCTCGGCCCCCTGCGGAAGATCCGGGTACCGGTACACGAGATGGCGATGATGATGTCCATCGCCCTCCGCTTCATTCCGATCCTTGTAGAGGAGACGGACCGGATCATGAAGGCCCAGATCGCCAGGGGAGCGGATTTTGAGTCGGGAAACCTTATCCGCAGGGCCAAATCGCTCATCCCGCTGCTGATCCCGCTCTTCGTATCCGCCTTCCGGCGGGCGAATGACCTTGCCATGGCAATGGAGGCGCGGTGTTACCGTGGGGGAGCGGGGCGGACAAAGATGAAGCCGCTTGTTTACAGCAGAAGGGACCGGATCGCTTATCTGATTCTCGCTCTTTATCCGGCGCTTCTTGTCGCCATCGGATATTTTCATTTCCGGTAAAGGCAGGTATTATTCATGAAACGTGTACTTCTGACGGTGGCCTATGACGGAACCTCCTATCACGGATTTCAGATCCAGAAAAACGCGCCCACGATCGCGGGAGAACTCCTGCGGGCAATCCGGGATCTTACCGGCTGCGACGCGGAGCTTCTAGGAGGCTCGCGCACGGATGCCGGTGTGCATGCTTTTAGCAATAAGACGGCCTTCGATACGGATTCTCCCATTGAAGCGGATAAATTCGCCTATGCGCTGAACGCCCGGCTTCCGGAGGATATCCGGGTGACTGCTTCGCGGGAGGTCCCGGGAGATTTTCATCCCTTAAGGGTTCCCTCCAGAAAGACCTATGAATACCGGATCCTCAATACGGAGTTTCCGGATCCGGTAAGCCGCCTTCATACGGTCCATGTTCATGTGCCGCTGGATGATGCGCGGATGGATGAAGCGTCAAAGTATCTTCTCGGAGAACATGATTTCGCTTCATTTTGCAGCGCGGGGTCTCAGGTGGAGAGCACGGTCCGGACGATCCATGAGATCGGGGTGAGCAAAGAACCGCTCAGGGACCGTTCCGGAAGGATGCGAAGGGACGGGAAAAGATCCCCCTCCGGACTCCTTATCATCCGTGTGACCGGAAACGGATTCCTCTATAATATGGTACGGATCATCGCCGGCACCCTGATGGAGGTGGGGCGGGGAGCCATGGAACCGGAGGAAGTACTGGCGGTGCTCGAGGCACATGACCGGGACAAAGCAGGACCGACAGCCCCTCCGCAGGGACTTTTTCTCGTGAGATATGAATTCACGGATATCGGAAATCCGCTTGAAAAAGGGGCCCCTTTTTAATATGATGTAAACAGATGTTTCCGTCGATGGCGGAGGATGGCAAAAGGGGAATTCCGGTAGTGACAGGCGGATGTTTATCAGTGATGTTAAGAAAACTCTTATTCAGGGCATGCATATTCGGCATGCCCATTTATTTGTTTTGTGATATTGAAAGGATCGGTTACGGATTTGGATAACGGAAAAGAAGAAAAAGTGTTGAACGCCATATACCTTGACATGCTGATCTCAGGCACCGTTCTTTCCCTGATCTCGGCGGTGTCCGGATTCCTCCTCGACTGGGATCTGTGGATGATACCGGTCATCATCGCGGGCTGTGCGGCCGGCTGGGCAGGGTATCTTACCGGCAGAATACCGGTAAGATCGGGGATCTTTCTTAATGCCGGTTACTTTGCGCTGCTTGTCTTTTATTTCTGCACCAAGACGGGTACCGTCTACGACTGCGGACTTGTCGTCATGGTTATGCTGTTCCTGTTTATCCATACGCAGGAAAAGCTTCTGATCTGGTCCGGAGCGGCCGTCGGCCTTTTCTCCGTCATCTTTCACATTCTGTTTGTAAGCGACGAAGAACATGCGGGCATACCCGGCTATGAGACCCTTTCGCTTCTCCTTATCTTTGTAATGATCCCGCTCGGCTGTTTTCTGATCCTGCATGTGGTAAGAACATCAAGGAGCACGGGAAAGGAATACATTAAAAGGATCAAAGCACTTACCGGGGAAAACGAAAGAGCTTACAGCTTTCTTGCGAATGTATCCCACGAGCTTCGGACACCGGTCAACGCGGTCATCGGAATTTCCGATATCATGCGTAAAGAGGCGCTTCCAGGTCCGATGGAGGAGAGGGTAAGGGCAATCTTTGAGGCGGGATGCCGGGTATCGGAGCAGATCAGGGATATCATGGACTATACGGAAATCGATATGGGGACCCTCGTCGTCAATCGGAATGAATACAGGATAGGTTCTCTGATCGACGATCTGATCGCGGAACTGGATGCCTCGGAGAACTGCGGACTTGAACTCGTGATCGACATCGATCCCCGCATTCCGCTGACCCTTAAGGGGGACGAAAACAAACTCGGGAGGATCCTCTGGCATCTTATACGGAACGGATACAAATATACGGACGAGGGCGGGGTTTATCTCGGGATCGGTTTCGTCCGCAGAGATTACGGCATAAACCTCATCATCGAAGTCAGGGATACGGGAAGAGGGATGAGCGAGGAGGTCCTTGAAAACGCTTATGAGAAATTCTTCCAGTCGGAATCGGGAAGCACCAGGACTGCCGGAGGAATCGGACTCGGACTTACCATCGTGAACGGACTTACCGAGTCAATGGGGGGCGTCCTTTCCATCGAAAGCAGGGAAGGCGCAGGCACGAAGGCGGTGGTCAGCCTGCCGCAGGAGGTCGTGGACGACACGCCCTGCATATCCCTGAAGGGCGACTGTACCGTGGCGGGATTCCTCGGATTCATGACTACGGGAAATCTCAGGGTACGGGAATACTATATGGAGATGATCGGCCGCCTTTCCGATTCGCTGGCACTGACCTTCCACAGGGTTCTGTCGCGGGAAGAACTTGAGAAACTGGTGGAGACCGTCCGTCTTACCCACCTTTTTGTGGGCACGGGCGAATATCTGGAAAACCGGGAATACATTGACGCTCTGTCCGCGAAGATGCAGGTCGCTCTTATTGCGGACCGGGGACTTGAAACTACGGTCGGAGGTCACATCACGGTGCTCGCAAAGCCCTTCTCCGGAATACAGATCACCGGCTTTCTGAACCGGCATTTCGGTTCCGGGGACGTGAGGGAGGAAGATACCGTGATCCGGTTCCCGGGAATATCCGCCCTTGTAGTGGATGATGAGCATATGAACCTTGTCGTGGCTAAAGAGATACTGGAAAACTACGGCATGCAGGTGACGACCGCCGGCAGCGGAAAGGAAGCGGTCGCTCTCTGCGAGAGTTCGGATTTCGATATCATCTTTATGGATCACATGATGCCGGAAATGGATGGAGTCGAAGCCATGCACCTTTGCCGTCAGGCGGCGGCCAAGAAAAATATGGAGATAAATATCGTGGCTCTGACCGCGAACGCGACCAGTATGGCAAAGGATATGTTCTTAAGGGAGGGATTCGACGGATTTGTTTCGAAACCGGTAGGAACCGGTGAACTTGAGAAAGTCTTAAGGAGCGTGCTCCCGAAATCCGCCGCCGTTCATGTGAACAAGGCTTCCGCAAAGCAGGAAGAGGACCCGGATGACAGGGTATTGGAATTCGGGGAACGGATGCCGGATCCGAAAAAGCCGGATGACAAAGGAGAGAGGACCCTTGAGGAAGTACTGAAGGAACTCGGCGTTGATACGGACTACGGCCTTCAGCGATACGGAAACGACAGGGATTTTTACCGGGAACTGCTTGCGGATTATGCGGCCGGAGGAGAAATGGTCAGGACTGACCTTGCCGAGGCTTTCGGGAAAAAAGACTGGAATGCCTATATGATCAGAGCGCACGGACTGAAGAGCACATCCGCGCTGATCGGGGCGGAAAAGATCTCTTCGACCGCGGGAAAACTGGAGCAGGCGGCAAAGGAAGAAAACGGTGAGATCATTGCCGCTTACCATACAAAGTTTCTTAATGAGTACGGAAAGATCGTTGAGACGATCAATGCTTACGAAAAGCGGAATCCGTAAGGAGGCGCCTGTGAAAAAACTCATCAGATCGATCTATGACATCATAATGGATTCCGAGATAGAGGTGCGGGAGCGTATCTTTATCATCATAACGATCATCAGCATTCCGGCGCTGATCTGCGCCCTGATCGGGGACATCATCATCGGCGAAAGCCCGGTGGAGATCACTGCGCTCATCGCGACGATCATCATTGCGCCCGTGGTCACATATTACGGGATGAAGAAGGACAGGGTACAGCCTGCGGCGCTCTTCCTTGCCGCCGGTATCGTGTTTGTAGTAGTGCCGCTGTCGTTCCGCTTCGGCGGCGGGGCCTCCGGCGGGGCGATCATCTGGTTCTGCTTCGCCTATATGTACATAGGGCTGATTCTGGTAGGCATCCCCCGTTATGTTATGATGGCGATCCTTACCGTGATGGTCGTGTTTCAGTACCGGCAGGCCTATCTGAATGAGGCGATAGACCTCGGGCGGAGCCGGTCCGAATGGTATGTGGACTCGTGCATATCGGTCATCCTGGTGGGACTTGCCGTATATCTGATGGTGGTGATCGAATACCGGCTGTATCTGGACGAAAGCAAGAGGGCTATCCGGCAGGCGAAGGAGATCGAAGAGATGAGCCGGGCACAGAGTGTTTTCTTTTCCTCCATGAGTCATGAGATCAGGACGCCGATCAATACGATCATCGGTCTGAACGAAATGAACCTCCGGGAAAACGTCAGCGAAGAAGTGTCCGAAAACGCGAGGAACATCCAGTCCGCGTCGCAGATTCTGCTTTCGGTCATCAATGATATCCTTGATATGTCGAAGATCGAGTCCGGGAAAATGGATATCATAAAGGCACCCTATAATGTCGGAAGCATGATCACGGACATCGTAAATATGATCTCCGTAAGGGCCAAGGAAAAGGGCCTGAGATTCCGCGTATCGGTGGATCCCGGACTTCCGTCCGTTCTCATTTCGGATGAGGTCCGGCTGAAACAGATCATGATCAATCTCCTGAACAATGCCGTAAAATATACCGCGAAGGGTGAGGTCTCCTTCCAGATACACTGCACGAAAAAGAAAGAAGGTTTCGTGGCAGTGACCTATACGGTCGAAGATACGGGGGCGGGCATCAAAAAGGAGAGCATTCCCTATCTTTTCGACGCGTTCCGCAGGGTGGACGAGGAAAAGAACCGGCATATCGAAGGCACGGGACTCGGTCTTTCGATCGTGAAGCTTCTGACCGAGCTGCTCGGCGGAAAGATCTCGGTGAGCAGCGTTTATACCAGAGGATCCACCTTTAATGTGGAGATCGAGCAGGAGATCGTGGACGAAAAGATCCTCGGAAATTATGATCCGATGCAGCTTCAGGAAACGGCGAATACCCGTACCTATCATCAGAGCTTCGAAGCTCCCGAAGCGGAGATCCTCGTCGTGGATGACAATTCCGCCAATCTTCTCGTTATCAGAAAGCTGCTGAGAGATACGCTGGTAAAGATCGATACGGCCTCGAGCGCCTCCGAGTGCCTCGAGATGACACTGAAGAAACGCTACAACATCATTTTTATGGATCACTATATGCCGCAGATGAGCGGGATCGAAGCGCTTCATGCGATCAGGGAACAGGCGGCCGGATTGTGCGTGAATGTTCCGGTGGTGGCCCTTACCGCGAACGCGGGCGGAGAATACATTTCCATGTACCGGCAGGAGGGGTTTGACGATTACCTTTTAAAACCGCTGGATGCCATGCTGCTTGAAGACACGGTGCTGAGACTTCTGCCGCCGGATATCGTAAGGATCACCGAGGACCGGCAGTCCGGAACGGTCTTTGAATCCGACAGCGTGATCCGCCAGATCTCGAAGAAGGTGCCGGTCTTAATTACGACGGACAGCGCCTCGGATCTGCCGGACGAGATCCTTGAAAAAAACGATATTCCGGTGATCCCGATTAACATCGAGATCAACGACGCCCTGTTCTCGGACGGCTCGGAGATCGGAAGCGATACCGTCATCCGCCACTTAAGCATCTCGGGAAGAGAGATCGTCCCTTACGCGCCTCATGTAGATGATTATGAGAAATTCTTTTCAGGGCTTCTTTCCGGGGCACAGCATATCATCCATATCTCGACAGCGAAAAATATCGGCCGGGCCTACGCGAACGCGTGTGAGGCGGCGCTTGATTTCTATAACGTGAGCGTATTCGATTCCGGACAGATATCAAGCGGAACAGGGTATCTTGCCCTTATGGCGAAAAAAATGGTCGATGAAGGAATAAGCGATACGGAAGAGATCATGAGGCGCCTTGAAGAAAAAAAGGAGAAGATCGGGCTCGGTTTCGTGCTTGACAGACCGGACTATTTCGCGCGGAGATTTCTGTCCTCCGAAATGTGCAGACTGATCAACATGCTGAAGATCCATCCGGTGATCGGCACCCGGGATTCTTCCATAAAGATCAGGGGCCTTCTTGCCGGCGATCGCGAAAAGGCAGAGACGGCTTATATCCGCAGGACCCTTAAAAAAGCGGATAAGATCGATCCTTCCGTTCTTATTATCACCTATGTGGGTCTTAAACGCAAAGAGGCGGAAAGGATCCGTGACGGGATGCTTGAGAAGATTCCTTTTGAAAGGGTGTATCTGAAAAAGGCGTCTCCGGGGATCGCCATCAACTGCGGCCCCGGAACATTCGGACTGATTTACGCGGAGAAGTAGAAGATGCAGGGAATCTATTATTTTGAACTGGCAGCGCTTCCGGTTTATCTGGTGCTGTTCGTCACAACCATTTACCGCAGGATGACAAAAGGAAGAACGAATGTCCTTTTCCTTGCCGTGATCGGGTCTTCCTTTATCGCGGTAGTCGCCGATCTTTTCGGCTGGATCAACGACAATGCCATTCTCAGTACAAAGTTCGGGATCGGCTTCGTTACCTTTTCGGTCTATGTATATTTCATCACGCGAAACGGGATCAACGTTGCCTATCTGCTTTTCATCTTTTCGGTAACAAGGACCTGGCACCGGCTGAAAGGATTCTGGAAGAAGGCGCTGATCGTGATCCCTTATTCGCTCATCCTCGGGATGCTCGCGACGAATGAGATGACGCATGCGGTGTTTTCCGTAACGCCGGAAAGAGGATACGCGCGCGGAGAATACATTCTCGTACTCTACGTCTGCGCCGCGTTCTATATGATCTTCGGCTCGGCCTATCTCGCCTTCAACCGGCGTGTCCTCGATGCGGGTGAGAGATTCGCGCTTTACCTGATGTACATACTGAACGCGGTCGCCATCGCGATCCAGCTGTTCTTCCCGGCGATCCTTCTTGAGTGCTTTATGACGAGCATCACGCTCTTATTCATTGTTCTTTTCGTTCAGAGACCGGAAAAGCAGATCGATATGAACACGCATCTTCCCGCTTTCTGGGCATTTGATGAAGAAGTGGACAAGATCATAGCGACCGGGCAGAAGGTCCAGATCGTGATCGTCGGGATCCGGAATGCGGCGGACATCCGCAATCATATCGGTGACACGGAGTATTTTGAATACATCCATATGATCAGCGACGCGATCGCCGAATGCGCGAAGGAGAACAGGATCCGTTACGAGCTGTATTTTGAGTTTCCCGGATTCTTTTATATCATTCTCGAGGATCTTGATTACAGCCCGGCTCAGGCCTGCTCCGAGATAAAAAGCAGTGTTAAGGGAAGAAAAGGGGAGGTTACGAGTACTGGGATCAGAGTTGATACGGCGATCGCCGTGGTCGCCTTCCCGGATGAGATCGAACGGAAGGAAGAGCTTTTGTGGTTCGGACACAATTTCATCCGCTTTGCGAAACAGGGGAAGGTATATTCCCACGCCGCGCAGATCACGGAGCAGCGGGAATACCGGATCGAAACCAGGATCAATGAGATCCTTGACCGCGCGATCCGTGACAAACGGCTGGAGATCAGCTATGAACCCATATGGGCGGCGGCCGGCGGAAATACGGTTTATGCGGAAGCGGTCCTGTGTCTGCACGACGGGCAGTTCGGGGATATTGACAATGACATGCTCTATAAGACCGCCGGAGCAAGAGGCCTTACCGGGCTGCTTGAGGGATATGTGACGGAACAGGTCTTTTCCTACGTGGCATCGGATTCCTTTGCGAAGACCGGATACGAATACGTCGTACTGCGCCTTTCATCGGCTTACGGAGGTCAGGCGGACTATCCGGACAGACTGTGGAATCTGAGGGGAAAATACAACATTCACCCCGAACAGATCTGCTTTGCCGTGGATGAACCGGATACTTCCGATATGGAAGGGACGCTCGGGGAGAATATGACCAAGCTCTCCCTTCTCGGCTACCGGTTCCGCTATGACGGATACGGGATGGGACATTTCGATCTTCAGAACATCGCAAAGCTCCCGTTTACCGCGGTCAGGCTCGACAGAAGGATGATCGAAGGAGCGGACAGCGATCAGGGAAGATCGATCCTGGAAGGGAGCATCCATCTTCTGAAGAATCTGTCCCTTTTCGTTGTGGCCGGGAACGAGGATGATGAGGAGATCACGGATATGCTCTGCCGGATGGGCTGCGACTATATCCTTGGAAAGAAAATTAAAGAAAAATATTGAGTTTTCGGGGCTTGACACCGATTTTTCCCTATAATATAATATTCGGGTGCGCGTAAGAGCCCTTGATGCTTATCCCATCTTTCCCTGGGGGCTTTTCGCGGGACTGATTACTGGCGGACCGGACACCCGCTGCTTCAGCAAAGTTACGGAGGAAATATTCATGAAAACATTTATGGCTACACCTGCCGATATCGAAAGAAAATGGTATGTGGTAGATGCTGAGAATAAGACGCTCGGACGCCTTTCGACGGAAGTTGCCAAGGTGCTCCGCGGCAAGCATAAGCCGATCTTCACGCCTTCCATGGATACGGGCGATTATGTGATCGTCGTAAACGCGGAAAAGATCAAAGTTACCGGAAAGAAGCTGGATCAGAAGCTTTACTATCGTCATTCGGGATGGGTTGGCGGACTGAAGTCCGTTACGCTTCGCGAAATGATGGCGAAGAAGCCCGAAAAGGTGATCGAGATGGCGGTAAGAGGAATGCTTCCGAAGGGACCTTTGGGATCTTCGATGTACAAGAAGTTATTTGTTTATGCAGGACCTGAGCATCCGCATGCGGCTCAGAAACCCGAAGAGCTTACGGTATAGGATGCGGAAGGAGGAAAGATAAATGGCCAGAACATCAGCAAGATTCTACGGAACAGGCAGAAGAAAAAAGTCGATCGCCAGAGTATATCTGACACCCGGCAAAGGAAATATCGTGATCAACAAGCGTTCGATGGATGAATACTTCGGGCTCGAGACCCTGAAGGTGATCGTTCGTCAGCCCCTTGTGGCTACCGGCGCGGACGGGAAATATGACATTCTTGTCAACGTAAAGGGCGGCGGCTATACGGGACAGGCAGGCGCGATCCGCCACGGTATCGCAAGAGCACTTCTTAAGGTGGACGATGAGTTCCGCCCGGTTCTCAAGAAGGAAGGTTATCTCACGAGAGATCCGAGAATGAAGGAAAGAAAGAAGTACGGCTTAAAGGCTGCGAGAAGAGCACCTCAGTTCTCAAAGAGATAATCGTTCCACAATGTATTACGTCTTTGGACAATCATATGCGACTTATTACACCCCAGGACAACTGTTCTGGGGTTTTGTATTTCCAAAAACCTTATAGTTATTCGTTTTAAAATCAAATAGGGCGAATAAAAATGTGGTTAAGACGAATAAAAATTGACATAAGACGAAAAAAGGGGTAGTATTATTATTGAAAGGAGAAGCCGCTATGAAATTTAATGAGGAAAAAAAGCAGTCTATTATTATATATATGCTTGAAAAAATAGAGCAAAATGATGATAGAATATCCAAGGCTGTATCTGAGGCTTTTGGCGTAAATCAGAATACAATACAT
>JAILLW010000140.1 GCA_024692955.1 Lachnospiraceae bacterium
GCATGGTCATCATATTGCGGGAAACCCAGATGACAAGGAGCACCAGGGGGGCAAGAAGATAGATCTTTTTCAAAAGCTTCGAAAAGCGGGGAAGCCGGTCTGCGGGAATGCCCGTCAGACCGTACTTTTTCGCCTCCAGATGAACGGCGATGAATATGCCGGTGAAATAGAGGATCGCGGGGAAGATGGCCCTTACCAGGATATCGGAGTAGGGAACCCCGATGATATCCGCCATCAGGAAAGCAGCCGCACCCATAATGGGAGGCATGATCTGTCCGCCGGTAGATGCAGCGGCTTCCACCGCTCCCGCAAATTCGGATTTATAGCCGGTCTCCTTCATCATGGGGATGGTAACGGATCCGGTCGTAACCGTGTTGCCGACGGAGGAACCGCTTACCATGCCGCAGAGGGCGGAGGAGATGACAGCCACCTTTGCGGGCCCGCCGGCGAAACGGCCTGCCACGCAGTTTGCGATATTGATGAAGAGTTCGGAGATCCCGGTACGTTCAAGGAAAGCCCCGAATATGATGAAGACTACGATGTATTTGGAGCAGACGTTGATGGGCGTTGATAATATGCCCGTTTTTGCATAGAAAAGATTGCGGACCAGATACCTGAGTCTTCCCGCAAGGGAGGGGTTGGTCAGTCCGTAAACGATGGCATAGCCGATGAAGAACAGGGCTACGATCAGAATCGGCCAGCCTACGCAGCGCCTTGTTACTTCAAGAAGTGCAAGGATCCCGATCACGGCGATAACGATCTGATAGGGCTGGAACCTTGTCCCCTGCTGGATGATCTGCTCGGCACTGAAGGTATAGTACAGAAAGGCGCCGGCTCCGAGTATCATGGCGATCACATCGTACCAGGGAATGTGATTCGGCCTGTTTTTGTTCTTGTCGGCGGGATAGTAGAGGAACCCCAGAAATACGATCAGCCCCATAAAGGAAGTCAGCCGGATCTCCTCCAGAAAAGTGGCAAAGAGGGTCACCCAGATGCAGAACAGGGAAAACAGGATCATCACGGTCTTGACGACAAGAGCGGGCTTTCCCGTCCAGATGCGGATGTTGGATTCCTGATCGTACTTTTTCATTACCTCTTCAAGGCTTTCCACATCCTGTTCATATATACGCTTTTCATTAACCTGATTACTCATAAATCCTCCATATCGGTCTTACTGCTGCGTTTCCACCTGAATGCCGTGTTCCGCGAAATATCTGGCGGCACCGGCATGGAAGGGAACCGTGATCCCGGTGGTGGCATTTTCCACGGAAAGCTCCGCGCCTTTTGCATTCTCCTTACTGATCTCATCCGCGTGATCGAAGATGGCGGCGGTCAGGGCATATACCGTATCTTCGTCAAGATCGGAATCCACAACGAGGGTGGCTTTGATGGTAATGGTCTCGATGGCTTCGTCCTGTCCGGGATAAGTGCCCGCGGGAATATCCATCGGAGCATAGAAGGGGCAGAGCTTCATAATGTTGTCCCGGAGTTCCCCGTTTATGGGGATCAGAAATACACCGTTTGTGGTGGCAAGTTCCGTGATGGCGGAGGTAGGGGCTCCGGCTACGATAAAGGCGGCGTCGATCTGTCCGTCCTTAAGGGCCTCCTTACTGTCGTCGAAACTCTGATACTGCGGCTTGATATCATCCGTGGTCAGGCCCGCGCCCTCAAGCACATCCATGGCGTTGAAGTATACGCCGGATCCGGGCGCGCCTATGGAAACACGTTTTCCCTTCAGATCGTCAACGGACCTGATATCCTCCTTCATGGTGATGAGCTGGACCGTTTCGGCATAGAGGGCACCCAGTGTACGGAAATCGCGGCAGGGCCCGTCAGCCTCAAAGGAACGGCTGCCCTCCCAGGCATAACTCATAACGTCGGACTGGGTAAAGCCCATCTGATAATCGTTGTCCCCGATGCTCTGGATATTTGCTTTGGACGCTGCCGTGGAAACCGCGGTAACGCTGTAATCCGTATAGTTCTTCATATACTGGGCAAGCACTCCGCCGAAAGCATAGTAGGTTCCGGAGGTGCCTCCGGTGCCCATCATCATCCTCTGCTTTCCGCAGCCCGAAAGGGTACTGAGTACGAAGAGCATAAGGAAAAGGAGTATTCCGGTCTTTTTTTGTTTCTTCATATGCGAAAGCCCTCTCAATCTTCGTTCTTTTGCAGCAGACTTATGATCATGTCGGCACAGAAAGGAATGCTGACCTTTCCGGTATCGAAGCAGAAGGTATAGTTTGCCGCGTCAAAGATCTCGCCTCCCGTGTAGTGCTTATAAAAGGTCCTGCGCTGCTCGTCGCGCTTTTCCATGAATTTTTCCGGCTTCATGTCACCGTTTTCATTGAGTTCCTTCGCGCGCTTTAACTTCTTTTCAAAGGGCGCATGCAGGTAGATGCTGATGGAATCCACACCGCTTTCTTTAAGGATGCTGTTCGCGCAGCGCCCGACGATGATACACGGATCCTTCGCAAGCTCGAGGATCACCTTTTTTTCCGCTTCATAGATCCTGTCGTGGGAACTGCTGTAGGGGACGGTGCCGTTCAGCAGATGATCAAAGATCTCCGAAGGGCGGCTTAATTCCTCGCCCTCGCGTTCCACATCCTCTTCATCGATCCCGCTTTCCTCCACGGTCTTTGATACCACATCCCTGTCATAGTAGGGGATCTGCAGCCTTTCCGACAAAAGCGCCGCAAGCGTTCTTCCGCCTGCGCCGTATTCCCTGTCAATGGTTATCACCGGAGTTTTCATCGTACCCATCGCATACTCCTTTCCGAATTTCGCGGCCGCCGTGAAAAACGACCTGACTGCAAGCATTATAACATAGAATACGGACATACAAAACCGCAAGCCATTTTGGCCCCCCGGGACGGGGTTTGCGGCTCATTTTTGGTGTTGAAGCGAAGCGGTTCATAATTTATAATCGATTTGTCGGTTTCGCGAGTCTGCCGAAACCGGAAAGAGAACCATGTGTACGAAGAGAAAGGATATGATCGTGAAAATGAAAAGAATTCTGTCGGTGCTTTTAGCTGTGGCCATGATGCTGGCCATGTCGGATCCTTCATGGGCGGCGCCAGGGCCGGATAGCTTCCGGGAACTGTCCGGGGCTGAGATATTCGGAGAAGACGGGCAGTCCGATGCCGGAATGGCGGATGAGATCCGGGAAGTATCGCCGGAGGACGAAATCCCCGGGTTGCCGGAGACTGCGGAAGAAGAGGAGGATCACTCCCTCATCCCGGACGGTGCCCCTGCGCATATCCATTGTACATGCTGCTCGGATACCTCCTGCGGGGACGGACATAATGCGGACATAGAATGGGCGCCCTATGGCGAGACGAATTCTCTCCCCAAAGAATCGGGATACTATTATCTTATAAATGATGTGACGCTGAGAGGCGACCAGGAGGCCGGAGACGGCATATATCTTTGTCTGAACGGGCATACGGTCGATCTGAACGGTCACTACTATGCCGGAAACGGGAAACTCGTCATCACAAACTGTGCCCAAACGGAATCGGGTGATATCGCCGGCGGGTTCGTGTGTGAGAATAAGAGATATTCCGGCAATAAGCCTCTGATCTCGGCGCCCGATCTGGAACTGCATAACATCAAAGCGTCATTTAAGAATATAACAGGCACATTATACGGTGTGGGATACAGCGGAACTTCGCTGAATGTCGGTACAGCG
>JAILLW010000012.1 GCA_024692955.1 Lachnospiraceae bacterium
CAGGGGTTCGATTCCCCTACGCGCTATCAAAAAAGGACGCAGGTCGCGTCCTTTTTTGTTTCCGGATATTTCATTTTCAGGCGCCCGCCGCGGATCCGATATGTTTCCCGGCATTGCGCCGTTCGTACGCCGAGTTCAAAATGAGCCACTAACCCCGTCCCCGAGGCTCATTTTCGGGGAACTATCCCCACTTAGCATAGAGCACTATGTCCGCGCCGTACCGGAGCCTGCTCCAAAGCTGCTTTCCGGCATTTACGTTCGGCCGGAATTCCTCTTTGTTCGTAAACTTTACATCACCCGACGGCGTATCGGACCAGCCTATGAAGGTCTTTCCGGCAGGAGCCCAGAAAGTACTCTTCGGGAGAGGTGAGCCGTAAACGATATCTATAGCCTTCATCTTCCCGCTTCCGCCGTTTGCATCGAATTTCACGCTATAGTTCAATTTCTTCTTTACGATCTTAAAGTTCACGACCTTCGAATTGCCAAATCCTCCGTAAATGCCTTTCCCGACGACCGTGACCTTCGCGGTACCCGCCTTCACATTATTTACGTAGGAATCGACCTTCACTGTATAATCCGTCCCGGCTACAAGCGGCGACCAGGCTCCGTTGATCTTTATCTTCGCCTCGATAAAGTCTTCGGCCTTAAGCAGAACGGGATCTCCCGTATAAGTCTTCGCCGCGATCTTTATCTTCGCGTTTTTAAACGGCGCACGTATCACACGGAAAATGCCCCCGGTCGTCGTACCTTCATAACGCCCCTTCCCCGTCAACGTCACATAGATGACCGTCTTTTCGGGGATCACATGCTCTTTTAATACCTCACTTCCCGCTGCAACGTTGATGGGCGTTCCGTCCGCGCCCTTTACGGTGCAGGGATCCGCATAGGTATACTTGAATCCGTGGGTCTTATCGTTCGCCTTATAATAGTCGGTTCCCGCCTTCAGTACCTTTCCGTTGCGGTCCCTGACGGTAACATTCGTCCTGCAGATACCGGCCTTATCCTGATAGACCATATCCGTCGAGGATACGGGGCAGTAAGCGATATTTCCGCCCGTCACTTTAAAGTTTCGCTTGAAGGAGCCGGCAAATCTGCCCTTGCCTTTGATCGTGAGGGTCGGCACTTTCTTCGGATCGCTTCCGTCATTTACCTTTCCGTTGTTGGACCAGGAGAGTGTATAATCGGTCTTTTCTTTGAGTACTTCTTCCGTACTGTAGGTTCTATACTTAACTATCGGCTTGGGTACTGAACCGCCCTTTGTATAGGCGAATTCAGGAAGCCCGTCCGAAGGCCAGAGTACCTCCGTGCCATCGTCATCGTAGTAGACTTTGAGGCCTGCGTCCGGATCCGTATTCATCGGATAGCCCGTGATCTTAAACTTCTTTTTCACGGTTCCCGTATAGGCACCGTGTCCGGAATAGACTGCGGTCGCCGTTCCCCTGTTCACATTGTTACGGTAGGAGACCGTATAATCCGTCCCTTCCTCAAGGTAATACTTTTCAAGGGATGCACCCTTTCCGGTCGTATAATAGAACTTAAGCGCCTGCGTCCTCGGGGAGCCGTCATAGTAAACCGACTTTGCAAAGCCCTCCTGTTTCATCTTGGACAGGGACGTGCCGTTTATTTTAAATGTCTTACTTACCGCGCCCGCATAGCCCGCTTCCCGCTTTCCTATGATCGTGACCGTCGCAGTTCCGATGTTTGTATTATTGCTGTATAAAAGGGTATAATGCTTGCCCGCCTGAAGGGTTGTCTTCCTGCTCTTATCAACAAGCTTCCACTCGAAGGGATTGCCCTTCTTATCCAGAGCACGGACCTTCGCCTCATCATCGTTTCCCGTGAGCACGATCTGCTTTCCCTTATAGGTCTGCGCGGGGATCGAAGGAATACTGAGTTTCGATACCGGCGTAAGTGAGGTGGCATCCACGATCTCCATTAAGAGTTTACGCTCACCCGAATAATTACCCTTACCCTTTACGGTGATCACATAGAGCCCCGGAGCCTTAAGTACATCATCTCCGGTGATCTCATTTCCGTCACGGGTATAGCCCTTATCCGGATATTCCAGGTCATAATCTTTGGCGGCCTTAAGCGTCACAGTTTTGCCCGATGGCAGCTTATCCGTGATCTTACAGGTACCCCTTTGTACTTTTCCGTTATAAGTAAGGGTGATATTGGCGGAGGTCACCATTATCAGGTCATCCGTTTCTCCGCTCGCCATGGCCGGAAGCGCCCACTCATCATAAGGCGCCTTCGACACATCAACGTTCCTTGGATTGATCACGAAGTTCTTAGTGATGGACCCGGTATAATTTCCCTTGCCCTTTATGATAACGGTCGGCGCCTTCTTCGCGGAGAATCCCTCTTCGCCTTCCCTTATGGTATAGACATTCGTATTATTCTTCCAGGATACCGTATAGTCGGCCGGTGTCAGCTTATGTCCGACATAGAATTCGTTGCTGCCGTAGAGTACGTTGATCTCCGGCTTTATCTGCGAACCCGTATAGGTCTGATCCGGGATCTGCTGTATCCAGATTCCGTCTTCTCCCGCAAAGTAGACAGTCTTACAGATGATCTCTTTGCCCGAGGGATTCTGTACACTTGAGATCCGGATCGTGTTTGAATAATCATAAGTATATCTGCACATCGTCGGACTGATCCTAAAGGTTGCGGATTCTCCGGGCGCAAGCCGGCAGGGAAATCCCGATCCTGATATCTTATATCCGTACAGATCTTCAAACGTGGTATTCTGATGGTCCAGGACAACCCCCTTGAAGTCCTGTACCACATTTCCCGTATTGGTCACCGTTATCTTCTTTGACAGCTGAGGATCCGTCTTTGTGGGAATACCTCCGAAATCAAGAGTCTCTTCCGATACACCGATCGAACAGTCCCTCTTCTCAACCGTAAACTTCAGGTCAACGATGGCCTGCGCACCTTTATTCGTGGTTATTATGATGGCGTCACTATAATCCTTATCATTGTCATCCGGCGTATCAACCTTAAGGCCGGTATTCGGCCGTACCTTTATGATTGCTTCCTCACCCGGCTTTAATCTCATCTTATCAGGCTCTCCGTAGTGCCAGAACATCGGACTCGCTCCGCTGATATCCTTGATATCAACCGTAAGCTTGCCGGTGTTTTTGATGACGGCAGTCTGTACGGGGATTGCGGAATACCCTTCAACTGCAGTTCCGAAATCAAGCACATCCGTTACCGCGGTGAGTTCCTCGATCGTATCTTCAGGGTAAATGCTAAGGATCTTCACATTATCTTCATAACTGTCCTTGAACCAGGTCCCTGTATCATCACTGAACAGCTCTGCATCCGTCGGCAGTCCGATCTTAAGGCCATCCGCGAGCTCGATCCCGTCCTGTCCGGTCGTGAAGATCGCCTTGCCCTGAGTAGAAGCATATACACCGGCATTGTCGGCGATGATTATCTTATCCGCACTGTAAAGGGCATAGTCATCTGCCTCTGCGTTAAGCTGTGCGGAGCCTTTAACCGTGATCCCCTTGATGGCATCCACGGCTTTATCTTCACCGGTTGTATATTCACCCTTTACCGTGACATATGCCTTATCTTCTATGGTAATGCTGCCCTTCGTCTGCAGGCCGGCCCGTACATCCAGCATGCCGCTTCCTTTAATTGTAAGATTGTATTCCTCAGCGCATTCGATCCTGTAGATCGAAGCCTCGGGAGCATCGAGCACAAGTGTGGTATCTTCCGTCAGAACGTAGGTCCGATAATCTTTAAGATCCGAGGACTTGACCGTTCCCGAAAGCGTATTTCCTTCTTCCGCCTTCTTCACCAGGATACTGCTTTGCACGGCAGTCTTGGTAAGACCGGATACCGTATAGCTTACGGTCACACTCTTCACATCCCGGGTGAGCGGACCCGCAGGAGTTATTACACAATCCGCGATCGGAATATCAGCCGTATGGTCGTCGGAATAGGTTGCAGTGACTTCCATACCTGTCGGATCAAATGTCTCACCCTCCGTGTAAGCAATCTTATCGGGCGATGTTCTGATCTCGATCTTTCTCAGGTTTTCAGCTTTATTCTCAGTCACGATCAGCTGCAGGCTCTTATCCACTCTGAGCTCACAGTAAGGGCTCTCCGAATAGTCATAATAACGATCATCAAACGCAAATGATGTATCACATTCTCCGTTCTGTACTGCCCGTAAAAGATAAGGATTTTTGCTGATATCAAGCTCCGCAAGGCCTGCATTCCCTTCACACCAGAGATGGTTAAGCTCAGGATTCTTACTGAGATCAAGTGAGGTGATACTGTTATCATCGCAGTCCAGATATTGAAGGGCTGTGTTTGCATTCAGATTAAGTGAAGTCAGTCCGCAGTCATTACACCCGAGGCGTTCAAGCTTCGTATTACTGCTGAGATCAAGAGTTGCTGTAAGCTCATTTCCATAGCAGTACAGCTCCTTCAGTCCGGTAAAATTCCCTATGCCCGTAAAGTTAGAGATTTCTTCATTCTGGCACTGCATAACAGTCGCACCGAGGATTTCGGGAACAGTCAGCTTGTCATTTTCGTCCTTATCATAAGTTGTCTTGACAAACTCGCGGAAATTCGCATCCGGGAAGTTCGTATCATTGATAAGAATACTGCTTCCGGAAAGATCGGTCGAATCATCAACGTACAGTAAATTGCCGTCCTTATCCTCAAACTGAGTTGTCCCATTCTCTCTGGTCACTGATGAAGGTGATAAATACGCATTCCTGATCAGGGGAGTATAGGTCAGGTCCAGCGTATCCAGCCGGTTCTTAAAACAATACACTTCACACAGACGATTGCCCGAAATCGTAAGATTAGTCAATTCGTTCCCCATACAGACCACTCTTTCAAGCTCGGTGTTCAAACTAAGATCCAGTTCACTTAATCTGTTACTATTGCATATAAGATCTTTCAGAAGCCCATTTTCAGTTGTATCAAGTGTCTGTAGCCTGTTCCCCCAACAATCAAGATATATTAAACCGGTGCATCCGCTTATATTGATGGACTCCAATTGATTCGACTCACAATATATACCCCCCAGTGATGTAAGGCCGCTTACATCAAGGCTTGTGAGCTGGTTTCTTCCGCAACTCAGATTGAGCAGATCGGTAAAATACTTTATTCCGGTAAGATCACCGATCTTTTCGTTTATGCAATCGATTCGTTTTGCGGCTTTTATCTCGCCCGTACTGAGCATACCGTTGTCATTGAGGTCATAATACTGCCTTACAAAATCACGGAAATTCTCATCCGGAAAGCTGGTCGCATCAATCTGTACCACGTCGGTATCCTCAAGCGCAGTAACACTTGTTCCGTAATCAATTGCCAGCGTGTTATCCGTAGCTACTTCTGAACTGAGAACATAAAGAATATATTCAGGCGTATATTGGGGTTCACTGTGTAAGTAGCAGCCAGATAATATGGGATTAGCGGTTACATCTAAGGTTGTGATCCGGTTGGAACGGCAGCTCATGAAATAGAGTTCGGGATTATGACTCAGGTCAAGGCTTGTCAGCTTGTTGGTATGACAGCTGAAGTATTGCAATTTGGTATTATTACTCAGATCAAGTTCACTAAGATCGTTAACATAGCATGTTAATGCCAGAAGATCCGGACAGTGGGTCACATCAAGGGTCTTCAGCTCATTTTTCTGGCAGTACAGGTGCTTCAGTTTTGTCAGTGCACTCACATTCAGTGATTTCAGTTTGTTTACATTGCAATACAACTCAGTAAGGGATGCACAGTCTGAGATATTGAGTGTTTCGATCTGATTATACCTGCAATCGATTGTTCTCAGCATAGGACAATTGCTGATCTCAAGCGAAACAAGGGCATTACTGTTACAATCTACACTGTCCAGTTTATTAAGCCCGGATATTGTCAGCGATTCAATCTCATTTTCATAACATTGCAGCCCGCATAATTCCGCGCATGTACTCACATCAAGTTCTATCAGCTTATTATGGTGGCATTGCAGCCAATACAGCTTCTCACAGCCGTCTACCTTAAGTGACGCTATATTATTGTAATTACAATACAAGTATTTAAGCACTTCAAGTCCACTGAGATCAAGTTCCGTCAACATATTGTCATTACAGCTGAGTGCCCAGAGTTTTTTGTTTCCACTCACATCAAGCTCGGTAAGCTTATTCCCGTTACACCACAGTTGGTCCAGTTCCGGAAAGAATTCTATACCCTGAAGGTTGGCAATGCCCCTATTTCTGCAATCTATTTCCTTTACCGCCTGAAGTTCGGAACTTGCAAAGGTCCCGTCATGATTAAGATCGCAGTTTTCTTTTACATAATTTCGAAACTTTTCATCCGGGAAGTTGGTCGCGTTGATCTCCACCTTATCCCCGGGAGCCATATCGGGTGAGATACTCTCTTCCTCAATAACGGCAGCCTCCTCCGCGGCTTCTTCCGGATCCGTTTCCGGCTCCGTTTCGCCCGCTCCGGAATCCGTGATCCCGTCTTCATACACGGAAAATCTTTCATCGGGAATGACCGGCTGATCCTCTTCAAGTTCATCCGCGTACGCGGCCGTTTCGAAGGCTGCTCCCGAAAAACTGCCCGCTAAAAGCACCAGCCCGAATGCAGCTGCAAGTACCCGTTTCACAGTTCCCGATCTTTTCTTCATCTCTTTCCTCCTGTGTTCAATTTCATGCGCCTGCCGCGGATCCAATATGTTCACCGGCATTGCGCCGTTCGTACGCCGAGTTCAAAATGAGCCACTAACCCCGTCCCCGAGGTTCATTTTCGGATAGAAAAATGTACCCTATCCTTATGATTATAGGGTACATTTTCATTCTGCGGTATCCTCAAAAATGATGATATTTCGTTTCCGCGGAGTCCTAATCCATGACCGCGATGCCGAGGACCCTCGCCTCGATCGCGAGCCGCACGCGGGACAGACCGCTTTTTTCGCACATATGATTGATATGCGTTCTGACCGTAGCCTTGCTGATCTTCAGGACATCCGCGATCTCCTGATCGGTGAGTCCTTCCGTCATAAGGCGCAGTACATCCAGTTCCCGCTCCGTGATCTCGTTGCTTTTCATCGCTCCGATATCGACCACGGGCGCCTCACCCGGATATACCGATTCTCCCCGCATGGTCCTTCCCATGACCTCCAGCAGCGGCATGTCGTTCATTTCCTTATACCAGAAGGATTCCACACCGATCTCTCTGGCATATTTCAGATAGGAATCATCCGGCATGGAAGTCGTAACGATGATCTTCACCTCGGGAAACCGTTCTTTGATGGCCGCGGCCGCGTTAAGACCGTTCCCCCCCTCCTGCATGACCACATCCGTGATGCAAAGATCCACATCATGAGAGAAAATAAAGTCAATCGCGTCGTCAGCCCTTGAAAGCTCCCCGACCAGTTCATATTCCGATGAATGATCGATCATCATCTTAAAGAGAAGACGCGGTATATTCTGATCGTCACAGATCAAAACCTTAAAGGGTTTGCTCATGGTCAAATCTCCGAAACTGAATTCTTTTATATTATACCACAGCAAAGGGCGTTTTGTGTCTGATACTTGCACGAAAACACCACATTTTATATGATGTTAGAGTCGGAAGGTCATGAATGGAAAGGAGCGAGGATATGGGCAGAAAGGCATCCGTTGTTTTCAGAATACTGGAAACCTTCACACTCTGTTTGCTTCTGGTGACCGTCATCCTGGTCGTCATTGCATTCATCCCCTCCAAGGCCCCCGGCGAGGCCGGTGTCGGAAGCTTCGACTCGGTACCCTTTAATGAAGGCTGGATCGTGGAAGAGGATGGCGGAGATTTCCCTGTCACACTGCCCGCAAAGCTTGATCTTGCACCCGGAGAAACCGTCATTCTGAGGAATACGCTTCCGGAAACCGTAAGCGACGGCATGTCTCTGATGTTCCGTACAAGCATCGAAGATATCTTTATTTCCGTCAACGGTGAACTGAGAGAAAGTTATGCAAGTTCCGGATTTAAAAGGATGGCCTTCCATCTTCCCAGCGCCTATGTCGTGACTGCGATCGGAGGCGCGGATGCGGGCAAAGCGATCGAGGTAAAGATCACCGTCAAGGATAAGGGCATCCTCAATGAGGTCCGGCTGAGTTACGGAAACAACGCATGGTTCAGCGTCGTTCGTGAGAATGTCGTCATTACCGTGATCGCTTCCATCGTAGCCATTCTTGGACCCGTTACCGTGGTGCTTTATCTCATTTTCAGGAAGATTGCCGTCGGAAAATCCGTCCTTTATCTCGGTTTTCTGATGACCGATATGGGATTATGGTCCCTCAGCGAGTCGCGGCTCAGGCAGATCGTCTTTTCCCGTCCTTCCATGTCCACCGTCTTCTCCTATTTTTCCATGGAACTTGCCGGTGTGCTCGTCTGCATGTTCCTGAATGAGGTTCAGGAGCGGAAGAATTACAAACACTATCTTCTTCTGGAATCCCTGATGTCCCTTCAGATCCTCACAAATATCATACTGGCGCTTACAGGCGTTGCGGAACTGTATACGACCATAACCTTTTCCCATATATGGTTCGTATGCGGGATCATACTGATCATCTACAACATCGTGACGGATATCGTAAGGAAGCAGACCGGGAATTATGCATTTGTCCTCGCGGGGATTGCTTCCTTCGTTCTGTTTGCGATCCTTGAACTGGTCAATTTCTATATCAATCCCTTCCGGAGCCTGGGTACCTATATCTGCACCGGACTGCTCTTTCTTCTGGTATTCACGCTGATACAGGAGGCATACAGAATCTACCGTTTAAGCCTTGGAAAGGCTGTATCCGATGCCACGAACAGAGCAAAAAGCGAGTTTCTCGCAAGCATGTCCCATGAGATCCGTACGCCGATCAACGCGGTTCTCGGAATGAACGAGCTTATCCTGAAGGAAAGCACGGATCCGGGCATCACGGAATATGCCGAAAACATTGAGACTGCCGGAAACTCTCTTATGGATATCATCAATGATATCCTGGATCTTTCCAGGATCGAAAGCGGAAAGCTGAGCATCACAAACGCGGATTATGATCCTTCTTTTGTGATAAGCGATGCCTGTACCATGATCGAAAAACGCGCAATGGAAAAGGGGCTGTCCCTCAGGGTCCATGTGGACAGAGATCTTCCCGTAAGGCTTAAGGGCGATGAAAAAAGGCTTCGTCAGATCCTGATAAACCTGCTTACAAATGCCGTCAAATATACCAGGAAAGGCCGCGTGATCCTTACCGTAAATGTCCTTGGAACCGATGCTTCAAAGGCGCATCTCAATATCAGCGTAAAGGACACCGGGATCGGGATAAAGCCCGAAGACCGGGATAAGCTCTTTGAATCCTTCACGCGCCTTGAGGACCGGAAAGCCGGAAACGTTGAAGGCACGGGGCTCGGGCTTTCCATCGCCTCAAGGCTCCTTAAGCTGATGGGAAGCGAGCTTGAGTTTGAAAGTATCTACGGGGAGGGCTCCGATTTTTATTTCGATCTTACCCAGGAGATCGTGGACGAAACGCCTGTCGGAGATTACAAAAAGCATATCGCGGACCGGCGGGCAAAGAGCAGGCCGGACAGCTATATATACGCTCCCGGCGCAAGGATCCTCGTGATCGATGACAGGCCGCTTAATCTGGCCGTTGTCAGGGGGTTCCTGAAAAAAAGCGGAATTGTCATAGACGGTGCGTCTTCCGGCGAGGAGGGCATCCTCCTTATGAAGGAGAATCATTACGATATAGTTTTCTTCGATCACATACTGCCCGGGCTTAACGGGATCGAGACTTACCGGAAATGTCTGGCAGAAGGGATCCTTGTAAGAGGCTTCCCCGCCGTCATGATGACGGCCAACGCCATCGAAGGAGCGGAAAACGAATACCTTGACGCCGGTTTTGCCGACTATATTTCCAAGCCGTTTACATCCGCGGAGCTTTCCATGGTCATCGCGAAATATCTTCCGGAGGATATGGTAAGCTTTCGGAAGGATACTCCTTCTTACACCGGCGGGAATGCCCCCGTCACTAAAGAGCAGCCCCCGGAAGGCACGGCTTCTGAAGGTAAGACCTCTGAAGGTGCGGTCACCGAAGATCCGGGGACAGCAACTCCGGATTTAGAGAACCTTCCCGGGAGCGGTTCCGGCCCCGTTGATGTTTCGGAAGGAATGAAGATCTGCATGAACGATCAGTCCGTGTATCTTGCGGTCATTGACGAATTTTTCCGGGAACGGAATGACGTAAAGCTGAAAGAGGCTTATGAGAAGAAGGACTGGAAAAAATACAGAGTAGTCGCGCATTCCATAAAAGGAGGCGCGAATTATACCGGTGCCGCGGCACTCCGGGATCTTGCCCGTGACTGCGATGCCGCCCTGAAGCGAAACGATACGGACTTTATCGAAGAGAATCACCTTAAGCTGCTTGCTTTATACGAAGATACGGTGAAGGCTCTTAAGGAGATCCGGGATGCCCTGTCCTGATCCCGATCCTTATCCTCCTTCGGCCTTCGGTGGAGCGCCGCCCGGCCGGTCATAAAAAACATGAATGAAGCATCTTCAAGAAAACGCACGATCCTGATCCTTTCCGGCGCCGGCCTCTTTTGGGCAGGCCTGCTTGGGGTCTGCGTGTTTTTGTTTTTCCGCGGACAGGCGGGTGTGAGAGGGGCGGATTCCGGATCCGCTTCCGATCTTTCCGGTTCTTTCTCCTGTAAAGCAGAGACCGATCAGGGTCCCGGTACTTCTATCGACTCGTCCGATTCTTCATCCGGCAAAGAAAAAGCCGGTCAGAATCCTGATTCTCCTTCCTCTTTCTTCGATCCCTCATCCGGCAAAGAAGAACCTGACTCCGGCTCCCGGGAGAATGATCCGCCTGTTTACCTTCATGATGAATCCTCCGCTCCCCGGAAGGAGCACGCTTCCGACGCCTCCTCCCCCGCCTTCCCGGATTATAAAAGCGCCGGGCTCCTGAACAGCAGGGCAGCCTCTTACGAAAATGAATTCCGGATCTATTATCTGGACGGGGTCTCCGACGCGGTCAGAAAGACCGTGGAAGATAAGCTTTCTCTTGTTCCGGATCTGATCCTGGAGAACGTATCGGACAACGGCTTCATGTATATCGTGGATCCTTCCGGAGCCCATTCCTTCGGGCATGCCGGAACCACCACTCATCCGGACTGCTATGTGGAAGGAAGATTTCTCGCACTTCCCGAAAACATCGCCCCGCCCTACGGGGAGATCGCGATCAACGGTGCCGACACGGAAAAGGCCGGCATGGCCGCGATCCATGAAGTCGGACATGCGGTGGACTGGCTCGTCGGGACCGCCTGCCTGACCTCCGTCGAATTCGAGAACAATACCTATATGTCTCTCGGAGGCGATCCGGAGTGGCAGCGGATCTATGAAGAGGAAGCTCCCCGTTCGGGCTTTCCCGACCACAACCGCACCACCGCCCTTGAGTATTTTGCAGAGGTCTTCCGTTATGTCTTTGAAGATCCTTCCCGTCTTGAAAAGGTACCGCAGTCAAGAGCCTATGTGGAAGCGGTTCTCTCCTCTTACTACGGTCTTACTTTCCCTGCTTTTGATTCCGGAGGATATGTCCCCAGTCTTCCCAAAGTTCCCGCCAAAAACTGACACTATCGTCAGAATTTTTTCAGCCTTCAAAAATCCGGTTATCCGAAAATACCGTCACCTCAGCTCAGGAAAGATTTCTGATCAGGCGCCTTATCAGTTCTTCGGGATCGGAGGGAGGTTCCTTCTTTGCGGTGCTTTCATTATCCCGAACCTTCCCTTCCTTTACGCACCGGATCCCGTAGCGGAGGAGGAGTTCCGAGAGCGTCACCCGGACCGAACCGTCTTCCGCACCGTACTCCACGGCGATGATCGTATGCACGCCGTCTTCTTTTTCCACCTCGCAGGCAGAGACCAGAGAGGCCCCGGAAGCCTTTGTGGTCCCGGTCTTTAGGCCGACCGCTCCTTCCACATTGTAAAGAACCGGATTTACATTGGTCAGCGTCGTCTGAAGCGCTTCCGAGCGGTATTCCTTCGTGGCTGTGTATTCCTTCACCTGCGGATAGGTCTTTAAAAGATAAGATGAAAGCAGGAACATATCCTTTGCACTCAGATGATTCTGGATCTTCGAAGTTGCCATATTATCCGAATACATGGGAAGTCCGTGGCAGTTCAGGAACACGGTGGCCTCCGACATCCCGATCGAGGAGGCACGCCTGTTCATCCTGACGACAAACTCCTCTTCGCTTCCCGCGATATATTCCGCGAGCGCAAGCGCACATTCATTGCTTGACGGCAGGAGCATCCCGTAGATGAGATCGTTCACGCTGACGGTCTGTCCCGCCTTCACCCTGATCACACCGTCCTGCGTATTGGAAAGCGCCTCCGCCCTGTCGGAAAAGGTCACCGTATCATTGAGTCCGATCTCACCCGAAGATACCGCGTCCATCACGCAAAGGAATGTCATCAGTTTCGTCGTGCTCGCGCAGGGCACCGAAACATTCTCATGATAGGCGGAAAAAACGGTGCCGGATTCCGCTTCCCCGACGATTGCGGAGCTGATCTCATTATAGAGGCCCTCCCGCCGGAGCTCATCGAGATCGATGTGAAGATCCTCCGTACCCGAGCAGAAAAGCACCCCGTCCCTGATCGAAAGATCCGTATCAAGAATCATGGCAAGATCCGTCGGCGAGATAAAGGCATCCGGAATGTTTTCCGCATTTCTCCCGAGAAAAGTATAATAGCGGCGTTCATTTCCGTTCACGGTGACCGGATTCACGGTGAGCTTTTCCGTAGAGTACGTGAGCGGCTCTTCGGAAGGAACAGGGGCCGTGCCATCTTCCGCCGGCTCCCCTTCGCCATCCTCCGGTGCTTCCTCCTTCGGGAAAAACGGGGTTCCTTCTCCTCCCGAAGCCCTGTAGTCTTTT
Source organism: Lachnospiraceae bacterium (assembly GCA_024692955.1). GTDB lineage: Bacteria > Bacillota > Clostridia > Lachnospirales > Lachnospiraceae > JAILLW01. Next base: position 12,925 of record JAILLW010000012.1, read on the forward strand.
CCCGTCAGTATGTCGATCTTTCCGTTTGATACGGATACTTCGAACTGTTTTTCCGTTCCGCTTAAGGCCGCTGCCATATCCCTTACGGAAACGAACCGGTTGTTCCGGTACTCATAATGGATCGTCCGGACGGTGCCCGCATCCTTCCCCGCGATCCGGACAGGCAGGTCTTCAAGGATGGTATGTGTCGCCGAAAAAGCGCGCTCTCCCGGGATCATGCCGAAAACGAGAAGAATCGAAAGGAGCATCGCCGCGATCTTTTTAATTCTCTTTTTCAAAGCGTCTGACATAGACCGCAGCCTCCTTTTTACCGGCTTCCCGGATCGCAAGCATGTTTTCGTCGTAAAGGAGTTCCTCCCCTTTTCCCTCATTCCTGATAAGAAGCCCGTCCTCGATCCGCCAGGTTCCCTCCGCTTCGTATTCCGCGGACAGTTCCTCAAAGGAAGGAAGAAGTCCGGGGCCGTATTCCGAAAGATATTCCGGGATCCCCATTCCGAATTCCTCTTCAAAGGCACGATCCGCCTCCTCTTTCGAGAATGTTCCGAGATCTGCCGCGCCGATCCGGAGGATGATCAGATTCCGGAGCGCGTCTTCCAGCTGCCCGTACAGGGCTTTCCTCATCTTCTCATAGGAATCCCTGTCCGGATACTGTTCAAAGGTGCCGTCCTCCCTGAAGCAGAGGATCAGCGCCGGGTCTTCGTACTCCACGGAAAATGCGCCCGTCACCTTTTCGGACATTTTCGCGCCCGAAAGCCAGGCAGATGCCTTTTCCTCCGCGGACGCGGAAAGAGGGATTCTTCTTTCCCAGATGCCCGCCGGAGTTTTCGCGGCCTTTCCCATCACGTGAAGGATCACGAAAAACACCGAGACTGCCGCAAGAAGGAGCAGCAGCGTCACCGGAATGACTACGGGAGAGATCTTCTTTTTTCTTTTTCCGGACGGAGGCCCGGGTCTTTTTGCGTATGAATTCATAAGTATTTTCAGACAAAAGAAAAGGCACTGTCAGGGATGTGCCGGCAGCGCCTAAAAAATTTGCAACCGGCTGACATTTTACAGTCCCTATGGCTTTGCGTCGCAGGGTTTCCCCTGTTTTGCCCTGAATGAGTTGGTAACTACATTTTACACGAAACGGCTGCCGATTGCAACGGTTTTTTCAGTTTTAGTTTTTCGTTTTTCGCTTTCAGAATCCGAGATCCTCTCCTACGAGGATCACGTGGATCCGGTCCTTATGCCTCGAAAAACGCGTAATAAGGAACTGACAGCAGATCGTATCCGGGGATTTGCAGTTCATACAGGAGCCGTTTGCGGAGCAGGGGGTCGAGAGCCCGAAGCGCTGCGCATTCACAGGCGCCGCGATATTTCTCGCGCGCTTCATTGCCGCGTCCACATCCGGAGCGATCTTATTCATACCGACGATCAGGATCACCTTCTTCGGCCCGTATGCAATGGATGATACCCGGTTGGAATTTCCGTCGATGTTTACAAGGACCCCGTCCTCCGTGACCGCGTTTGAACCTGCCAGATAGATATCCGCGGTAAAGGCGAACTCATCAAGCCCCGGATCCCTGTTCTTTTCCCGGTTCCTGTAATCATAGTTTCCCGCCTCGAGAGCATCCGAGAGTCCGATCTCATTCACGCTCATGCTTCCTCCCCGGGCGATCCTGCTCCCCTCCGGGATCAGGGCGAGGGCGGTCTTCAGGGCCTCCTCCTTCGTCTTTGCGTAATAACCGGTCATATTCCGGGATTCCAGCCCCCTGATGACCTTCTGCGCCAGCTTTTCGTTCCGCTTTACGATGTTTTCATTCATGGCAATCCCTCCTATATCATACATTCCCCTAACGGAAAACAAGATTCAGCAGTCCGATCAGAAATCCGATCAGCGCCCCAAGGTTCACGATCACGGAAAGCTCCTTTTTCATGACCTTCAGAACCATGCGTTCCAGTTCATCGATGCTCATATCGTCGATCTTCGCGCGTATGATGTCCGCGATATCGATGGCTTCGATCATCTTTTCCGTCCCCGTCAGCACCAGCTTCCGGTAGGAAGCATAAAACACGGAGCGGAGTTCCTCTTTTGAGATGTCGAGTTTTTCGCCGAGTTCGATCCCCGAACAGGCCGTAGTCTCATCGATCAGCTTCAGAACCTCCGGCTCGAAAAACTCACTACCCTGTTTTCCGACTTCCTCCTGAAATCCTTCCGCGATCTCGAGGATCCAGGACCGCAGTTTCTTTTCCTTTAAAAGCATGTGTAGAAGCGGATTTTTCGCGCGGTCACGCACCGCTTCCACGCACCGGTCCACCACCGGATCCGGGATCTTCGCTTCGGATACCGCGAGGGAGAGCTTTTCCCCCACTGTGACGGACAGTTTCTTTTTCCGCGCCTCATACTCTTCCTCCGTGGAATCCATAAGGAGCATCACCTCGTCCTTTAAAGGCCGCTCCAGCTGCTGCATGAGCGTATCAAGGATCGTGTTTTTGCATTCCTCCTCCAGCAGCTTTCCCGCAATGGCTTCCTTCGTGATGAGCGTTTCGGAAACCACCCTTCCGATGGTCTCAGCCAGGCGTTTTTTCCCTTTCGGGATCGCGCCGGGGGTGAAGGGGAGCCGAAGCCCGAAGATACGCACCTCCCTCTTCGGATAAAAGAGCATTCTTACCGCTATGAAATTGGTAAAGTAGCCGATCACCGCGCCAAGCAGGGGGCCGATGAGGCAGCTTATGTCAAAAGGCAGTGAGTTCATTTCCGGTTCTTTCGGTACTATGATCCGTCAGGATGCTTCAAGGGTCCGCATCACATACAGGATATCATCCACGGAGCTGTCATCTCCGTTATATACATACATAAGGACGCAAAGGCCGTCCATCATCGGCGTAAAGACATATTCCACGCGGTGGGTCCCGTATACGGCCACATAGTGGTCAAAGGTCCGTCCGTAGGAGGCGGTCTCACTCCTTGTCGGGAAGGAATAATGGGCGGTGCTGTTGTACCAGGAAAGATTCTCATCCGGGCAGATGTTGGTGATGATGGCCCTTTCCACGCCGGGGATCTCCGAACGATCGCTTCCGTTTTTCAGGTATTTTTCAAAGCTGAACCAGAAGATAAAGAAGCATTCCGCCTGGTCCTTTCCCTTCAGTCCGTTCAGCACATACCCCGTGCCTTCCGCATGATCGATATTAAGGATCCTGTCCTTTTCCTCCTCCGGAAGCTCGACCCCTTTCCAGGAGGCGGGGATCCGGTAGCGGATCTTTCCGTCAAGGAGCGTTTCCTCCGTCGTGTTTTTCGAAGACCAGCTTTTTCCCTTATAGATATAATGATCGTCCCGGAGTCCGGAGCGGCTCCCCTTTATCACATGGGTCGCTCCGATAAGGAAGAGAGCCTTTTTCTCCGGATCCGTCCTCAGGACGCCGTAAACATAGACATTCTCTCCCGGATCGATCTTCATAAGATCGGTCTTCCTTGCCCCCGAAACCGGGATCAGTTCCGTACCGTCCGAAAGGATGAAGGAAGTTCCGTCCCCCTTCTTTTCCTTAAGGATCCCCTCTGTTACGATCTCATGCCCCCCGTAGAGACGTTCCGCCTCCGAGGGACTCTTCCGGAACTCTCCGCAAAGAAGGGTAAGATCCTCCCTCTGATAGACCGGACGCCGCTCCGGGATCAGTTTCGGATCGTTTTTCGAAAAGCCCGCTCCGCAAAGGATCACGCCAAGGATAAGAAGCAGCGCTATGGAGATGGTTTTTCTTCGGCCCTTCTCCCTCATCTTGCCTGCTCCTCATACCGGATGCCTTCCGAATCCAGATACTCCTTTACGCTCCGGAAGGTTTTATATTCCGCATAATCATCGATCAGGGTAAGCTTTTTTCTTCCCCCGCTGTAAGCCTCATCGATCAGGGTCGTATAGGGTTTCCCGAGGGCCGGCTGCTCATTAAGGAACACCGTTGCGTTCTTTACCCGGATGATCAGTTCATCCCCCGCATAGGCGGATACCGTCCCGCTTTCGGGTGAGGACGGATCAGCGTCCGGATCGCTTTCGGTATTTACGATCATCCCGTTCGGAAGATAGTTTCCCCCGCTCTTAAGCATCACGGAAAGATCCACAAGAGGCCTGTCCGCTCCCTTAAGCTGCACATCAAGGAGCTTCGCGCCGATAAGGAGGAGCCAGGAAGCCATAAGCAGTATGATCGTACCGGTTTTTTTCCTTTTCATCTACTGCTCCTTTTTCTCCTCGATCCGGCTGTTTTCCACCCCTGCTTCGGAAAGGATCTTCAGGATCTGCTCATATCCGGCCGCCGTTGCGTAATCATCAATGATAAGAAAGGACTTTCCGGATCCTGCCGCCTCCCGAAGGACAGAACTCGCTGCGGAGGCTTCCGGATAGGTCCTGCCCCCGATCAGGATCTCATCCGTTCTGATCCTGATCTCGACAAGGTCGCCTTCCGCTTCCTCAAAGACCTCATTATCCGCCATTGCGTTATTATCCGTAAAAAGAAGACCGTCCCCGTCCTGTTTGAGCCGCAGGACAAGGATGACCAGCAATGCCGCGACCGCTCCGAAGATAAGGAGCGCAAGAAACCTCCGGGTGCTTTTTTTCGTGTTTTTCCGGAAAGCATCCAGCAGCATGTCAGTCCTCCCCGTACCGGACGAAAAGATTGGCGTGGGAGGTCTTAAGAAGTTCCAGGACATCCTCCACCGCCTCATGATCCCGATAGAGGATCCGCTCCTCATTCAGGGTAAGAAGGACCGGCATCCCGTCGTTTTCCGAAAGATATTCCTCAAGCCTGCTTTCAAAGGACCGGTACTGCGCATTCTCCGTCTCCGGACGGATCGTGATATCCTCGATCGCCGGATCCTCATTATGGAGCATCCTGATATGACGGACGGAAGGATCCGCCGCCTCGAAATCCACGAAGACCGTAAGAAATGTCACCCTCTGCTCCGCATCCTCTATGGACTCGAGCTGCGTCCTGTAGATCTCGGCCTCTTCTTCGGATTCTTCAGCCCGCTCGACTGCTTCATCCCGCTCGTCCTTATATTTCTCAAGGGTTTTGGCGTCTTTGTCCGCATCAAAACGGAACTGGCACATCACCACCATCAGAATGATGAAGATGACATCCAGCATGGAGGTCAGGTCAAGATCGATCCTGGATTTTTCCTGTCCTTTTTTCTTCATGCCCGCCGAGTCCTCATCCGCGCTCATCCGGAACAGGGGTTTCCCGGAAGCTCTGGAACCCCAGCGCGTAATTCAGCTTCCGGTCGTTCTCTTCCAGATTGTTCTCGATGTCATTCACCGTACGGGAGGGTCTGCCCGCCACATAGATCTTTAAGATGATGGAAGCCACCAGTCCGACCAGGGTCGAGGTAAGAGCCGTGGACAGGGAAGTATAAAGAAGGTCGAAGTCTCCACCCTGAACGGCACGAAGGCCCGGCATCAGTCCGATGACCGTCCCGAGGAGTCCCGCAAGCGGAAAAAGGGAGATCCACTGGGTCAGGGAATAATACGAGGAAGTCACCTCATTGAACTCCTCCCGGATCCTGTCCATAGCCTCCGGATCAAGGTCGTTTCTGACCTCAAAACCCGCCCGGAAGGTCTCCGCGTTACGGTTGATCCTGAATGCTCCCTGGGTCTGACGGTATATATTGTTCGACTTTTCCTTAAGCGCCGAAAGCTTCTTCTGAACCGCCATCAGTCCGAAAAGTACGATCACCCCCGCCGCAGCGATGATCCCGTTAATGATCCATTCCCAAAATGCAGACATACAAAGCCTCCCGAATCTGTTTATTTCGACGTCTGTCCGGCCCGGCCCTCCGCCGGTTTCTACTTCGTCTTTTCCGGCACCGTGATCCCGCGGTTCGTCTGAACGGGCGCCACCAGGATCCTTCCCGTCCCGCGGTATACATTCACGAATCCCTCCCCGGAGGCCATGCTTCCGATGAGGGTGGGTGTGGTCCGCTCCACCGTGAACTTCAGGTTTTCCGACCAGGCAAGCGCCATGTTTCCGTCGATCTTTACCGTATCATTTTCAAGACGGATCTCCACGAGTTCGCTCCTCGGCACTGAGCTTTCAAGAGCCGCGATCCCCTGTCCGGAAAGGGAGGTATTGAAGATCCCCTCGCCGCCGAACACCACGGAAGATGCCGTCGAACGGGCAGAGATACGGATGTTTACCCTCTCGTCGCAGGCCATGAACATACCGTCCTCGATCACCATGCCCTCCGGCCAGGTGGAGATGTCCTCCAGGATAATATAGCGGAAGGTAGGCTCCAGTACCAGCGTGCCCGTTCCGGTAAAGAGCGGTTTGATCGCGGATTCTCCGGTCACCTTTGAACCGACGAACTTTTTCATAAGGTCCCCGACGCCGGAAACGTCGGTCTTCGCGTTCAGATCCCCAAGCATCAGCTGCATCGCGCCCCGCTGTGCGACCACGCCCGCACCCGGTACGATCCCGGCGATGAGCTGGCGCTTTCTTACGTTCATCATGGACGCGAAATACGCGGCTTCCGCCGTGTCCGGGCTGACGGAAAGGTCACGGGTATACTCCAGAACGGAGAAATTTCCGTTCCGGTCCACGATCCTTTTCGCTTCGGAATCCGTCAAAAGATTTGTTGTGATCATGGAGCAATTCCTTCTTCTCGATACCCTTCCAATGTATCTTCTATGCAGTCATCAGCCATACCGCCAACATCCAATTCCCTTTTTCAGGAAATTTAACGTATGAATGATCTTCATCAGCAATACCGGTAACGAATCTGCCAATAAGAACAAATGCATCATTTCCGTCCGGTTCGAACAGACCGGGACTAATCTCTGTTATACCGTATTTTGGGGCAAATTTCCGCATGGGACTGAGCAGTTCGTTTTCTGTTCTATGTGCTTTTTCCGGTTGTGCCCGGTCAAAAAACGAAGAACAGCCTTCCCATATACCATCCCGGCCTAATAAACTGAATTATAACATGAACCGGTCAGAATGTCTCGCCGGTGCATCATATTCTTTTGCATCTCCGTTTGCCGACCGGGCAACATCTTCAATCAGGCGGCCGGTCGTTTATCGGAGTCTTCTGCCCCGTCGAAAATCAGGATGCTTTCACGTTTTTCTTTGTCGTTACTGAGTGAGCCAATGTCCTCTGATAAAAGAGAGCGCCTGCGGACAGCAGCGCAAACAGAAAAGGCAGTATCTGCCCCCCGCATTTTTGCAGAAGATGCTTCCTGATCTTCTCTCCCACACTTTTGCAGAAGATGCTTCCTGATCTTCTCTCCCACACTTTTACAGAAGATGCTTCCTGATCTTCTCTCCCACCTTTCTGAAGTCGAGGGGAAAGTTTTCAGATTCCAGCGAATACAGGATATCTGTCCCCACTTCCAACCCACTCTCTTCATATGCGTTCAGCTTATGTAATGCTTTGGAAGCATATACTTCATCGGAAGCCATTCCAAAGTGCTCCCAATAGATTGTCTTTCGCGTCCGAACATTCAGCAGAACAAAATCCGGATAAAGGATTTTTCCGCTATTTAAGCGCAAGCCGGGCTCATAACTATACGGAATGCCATGTTTCAAAAAGAGATCCGCCAGCATCTTTTCCGATTTTGAACGAACCGTTTCGCCCTGCTGGGTCAGATAAACCGCTGGCGCGGGATAATCGTTTTGACCTCCGGGATGAGATTCTTTCCACTTCTTAATAAATTCTTCATCCGTTGGAATAACCGGATTGACCAGTGCTTTGCGGGCATCGCAAAGATTATCATATACTCTCGCGGCAGCATCAATATCATAGTTCTTCAGAAATCGGACCATTTTATTGTATTGATGTCGCAGTGTCTTCATGACCTCTTTGTCATAATCTCTCTGAAATGTTGTCTGCACCAGATCGGCTTGCTCTTTCCTTATATAGACCCGTTTTCCGGTATCATCCAGCATATAATACTGGAATCCGTGCTTATGGTGGCTGACATATACCTTAGTGTCCTTTGCCAATCTGCATTTATTGACTCGCCTTTCTGCCTCTTTTATCAGCATCTCCAATTCTTTCGTCTGCTCCTGCAGTTGTTCTGAATAGTTCTTCATCATTTAGCTCCTTTCTTCTGTACCGCATTCATACGCTTTTGTGGTGCGCGAATGGGCGTGTGATTCCGCATTTTCTCTTCCTCACACGCCCCCTTCTCTTCCCCGGGGCGTGTGATTCCGCTTTTCTTCTTCCTCACACGCCCTCTTCTCTTCCCCGGGGCGTGTGATTCCGCTTTTTCTCTTCCTCACACGCCCTCTTCTCTTCCCCGGGGCGTGTGATTCCGCATTTCTTCTTCCTCACACGCCCTCTTCTCTTCCCCGGGGCGTGTGATTCCGCGGGTTTTCCTCTTTATATGCCTGAATCCGGAACAGTGCATGCATTGCAACCCTTCGGCAGAATGCAGCGTACCGGCATCCCGGATAATGTCAAAGCTGATCAGGATATCGTGGCGATCTGCCACCATATAGAATGACTCCTTAGAATAGCAACCTTCGAGGTCGATCCTCCATCACATTGCTGTTGAATGATACCGCATTGAAAAGAACCCGTCAAGAATTATCTGGCCTGTCAGCGGAGCCGGAACGTCGGCCGGCGCATCACGCACCGGCCGGTTTCAGCTAAGATCCTTTTTCAAAAGTTTTCTGTCAGATATATGATTCCAGATACATGATTCCTGTATGCGCCATCCGGAGCAGATTCTCCTCATGATAAGCCATGGGCTCCGCGGAGGGATAATACCGGATCATCCGGTAAATGTAATAACCGAGAGTGGTGAAGCCGAGTATGATCAGAAGAGGGTTTTTAAGAGGCGCCTTCTTCATAAGAACATAATGGTAAACAAGAAGATAAAGAACGCAGAGGACCCAGGGGATCACCAGCGCGTGATAGCGGAGGGCCTCCCCGATGTTTCCCGTAAGAAGAAAAAATGACGCACGTGTCATTCCGCAGCCCGGACAGGGAAGCCCGAAAAAGACCTTTACCGGACAGAGCGCATGAAAAACAAGGAGCTGAAAGGATTCATAAAGAACGATCACAAGGATCGGAACCCTGAGGTTTCGAAGATCATTTCCAAGCAGACGAAGCCTTTCCTTTATCGGACTCTTTTCTTCCCTGCTCATCGTATCATTGGAGCCTTATGTCCATCATGGCACAGAGGTTTCCGGTGAGGGCCACAAGGATATTCTCGCCCTTTTCGGGCACCTTGCTGTGACATTCCAGAGCGATCCCCGCGTTCTCCGTCCGGAAAACGATCATATTTCTCTTTCTCCGAAAGGTCACTTCATAATCGAGCCCGGCTTTATTCATTTCCTTCCAGGCATCCCAGCCCTCGAAATCCTCATCCTTATGAACGATGAGCCTGTTGTCCGCGACCCCGGCCGTGGTACAGTCGCTCCCGTCCGTGCGGATGCAGGCATACTCCTTATAATTATTCCCTGTAATGGTCCCGTCATCGGAAGAATAGAGCAGGATGTAGGAGCAGTGGGCCACCGAATTGGCCACCGGCAGGCTCTTTGCCCGGTAAAACAGCCGCATGCCGTCGATCACGGGGAGCCCCGCGGATGCGGTCTCCCGGTATCCGTTTACTTCCACATTGGGGATGTCGCCGTCTTTCCGGTCATAATAATGCACCTCCGGCGCGATCCTCGAAATATTCTCCCTGTTCGCATTCAGGTTCAGTCTGGTAACGGAGATGTTCCGAAGGCTTAAATGCTCTCCGGTAATCCCCGCGTAAACGGTCCTCGTGGAATCGGGAAGAGCAATGGTCGCATCCACAAAGATATAAGGGCTGCTGATCTTCACCTTCGCGTGGTCTCCGATACATACCGCCTCGATCTCGTAGGCTACCCAGTCCTCTTCCTTCAGGAATTCATCCGACCTTCTCGGTTTCACATCGGTCCGGATCTCCCGCGCCTTGGTGGTGATCCTGTGGCCGTCCATCCAGATCTCGCCGAATTCATAATAATGCAGATTCCGGATATTCCGCTCCCTCCGGTGACCACCCTGATCCAAGGAATCGAAAAGGATGATGGCCGGAAGGGCGATCTTCCGGTCATAGCCGGGATCCGGCCGGGATTCGAACCTGATCTTCAGGAAGTCCCCGGAAAGCCTGATCCCGTCGGATACCGTTTCCTTATATTCGTCGAAATGCATCCGGTTCACGACGGTGATATCGTTCCTGTCCGCCTCGTCGATGCTCTCCTCCTCCGGCTCCCGCATCAGGTATTCCGTATCATGGTCGATCAGATTCACCATGATATTCACGATATCCGGATCATAATCAAGCCCGGAAGCCGCGGACAGCGTTTCCCGCACTCTCCCCTGGGCAAGGGGCGGCCTCGATCCGGTAAAGGAGGTCATCTCATCGTAGGCATTTGCCACCGCCGCGATCCTGGCCTCGAGGGGGATCTTCTCCCCTTTCAGGCCGTTCGGAGTTCCGTTTCCGTCATATTTTTCATAAAGGTTCATTGCCACCGTTTTCAGATAGGGCATTTCCGAGATCCCGGAAAGGAGCCTTCCTCCCGCCTCCGAAGGATCCTCCTTCTGGGGGGATGCGCTGTACGGTTCGATCTTTCCCACATCATGAAGTGCCGCAGCGCAGTAGATCCGGAAGCATTCCTTCTCATCAAGTCCCATCTCCTGCGCGATCTTTCTCGAATACTCCGCCACTCTCATGGAATGTCCTCTCGTATAACGGTCACGGGAGTCCAGCGTATCCGCAAAGGAAGTGATGACCTGTTCGACGGACCTTCTTAAGGACAGGCTTTTTTCGTTGATCTGCCTGATCTCCCTCTGCTGGTTTATTTCCAGCTTTTCGTTCATCTCGAGGATCGCGAAGATATACAGTACGATCCCGAGTCCGACGATGGCCATATTGGTAAGCGATACGCCGTAGTATAACGCCTGGACTATGGAAGCCAGGATCGGAATCACGGTAAACAGCAGGATCGGGATCCCGATATAGAGACTCAGCTTCCTCATGAACTGAAAGATTACGGAGAGCTGTATGAAGATGGCGAGGAAAGGGATCACGTAACTGATGAGGAAACCCGGGCCTCTCTGATAAGCATTTCCCGAATTAAAGAAATAATAAAGACCGGTAAACTGGGAAATGATCACCATAGCCCAGCCAACAAGGCAGATGACCTCTACGATCCTTAACCGCACCGGAGGCTTTTCCAATCCGATCTCGTTTCTGCTGAGGTCGGCAAGATACAGGTTAAAGGCATGCAGCACCGAGATTGTCATAAAGAATACGAGGAAGTTCGAAATGCGGACCATCCAGTATCCGAAGGAAGTCCAGTCGCCGTGGTAGATATAGGCGAGCCGGTCGGAAAAGAGCAGGATCGATGCCGCGAATTCCAGGTAGGTCAGGGCGAGCTTCCGTTTCCTCGTCAGAGATCTGGTGATCAGCGCGAAGAATCCTGTCGCCATACAGACGCTGGACATACCGAGCATAATATCCAGTTGGTTTTCCTTGATCAGTTCATACATGGTCTTTCGCCTCTGAAAGCAGTGCTTCCATTTCTTCCCATTGAACGAGTTTCAGGCTATTTTCGAATGCGGCAACGAATTTCTCATCTTTTTCCGGAAGCCTGTATTTTCGAAGCTCCGTAATGATCGTCTCCACCGCGTCATAGTCCATCTGCGGAACGCAGTCCGAAAGAGCCTCATAGGCATCCTTCAGCATCCCTTCATCGATATCCGGCAGTTCCTCACCGGCTTCGGAGTCTTTCTTCAGATCCTTCAGGATCTCCTTATATTCGCGGTAGTTTAGAAGCATCCGGTCCAGATTCGCGTTCAGGAACGCCAGATCCTTCCGGTTTCCCGCATCCTCCAGTTTCTCACAGAGTTTCGAAAGGGAAAGGGCTCCGATGATCCTCGCGGAGCTTTTCAGCGCGTGAACCTTCACGGTGGTAAGCTTCAGGTCATCATTCCGGTAAGCATCCTCTATGGCTGCGGCGTTTTCATCGATGCTGTCATAGAACATATTCAGGGAAAACGCGAACTGGGAAGCGCCGCCGGAATTCCTTATCCCGTCTTCCACCGAAATCCCTTCCGCCTCCTCCAGCCAGGAAAGATCCTCGCTGATTCTGTCATCCGCTTCCACGGCATCCTCATCCGAAGGCACCAGCATGATACTCTCCGGAAGATGCCTCATTATGGCATGTTCCACGGCAATGATGTCAATGGGCTTGGTAAGGTATCCTGTAAAGCCTTTCGATACATAGAATTCCTCACCGCCTGAGGTGGAATTTGCGGTCAGGGCATACACGGGAAGCTCCGGCTTCATCTTACGGATCTTCTCCATGGTCTCGATCCCGTCCATCCCCGGCATCATATGATCGAGCAGCACCACGTTGAAATCGTTGTCGGCAATCTTCTTCAGGCACTCCTCGCCGGAGGCGGCCGTGGTCACGAAGACCTTCGTCGGCTTAAGAAGCCCCTTGATCACATTCAGGTTCATCGGATTGTCATCCACCACGAGGATGTCCGCATCCGGAGCGACAAACTGAGGTTTGTAGCTCTTTTCCGAGGAATCCGCGGCATCGGCGAGGAATACGCCCATCGGTTCCTCATCCACGATCTTCTGCTTAAGAAGGAAGATGAATTCGCTCCCTTCCCCGTAGATGCTCTCGCAGCGGATGCTTCCGCTCATCATCTCAGCGAACTGTCTCGAGATATCCAGCCCGAGACCGGTTCCCTGAATATCCGAGTTCTTTACTTCATCCAGTCTTTCATACGCGGAGAAAAGCTTTTCGAGATCTTCCTTTTTCACCCCGATCCCCGTATCCTTGACCGCGATCCGTAAGGATACCTCCGCCTCGTTTCGTCCGGTCACCTTCATACTCAGGGTAAATCCGCCGTCATCCGTGTATTTTACCGCGTTGGTCAGAAGATTGAGCAGGATCTGCCGGATCTTCTGGGAATCTCCGTACAGTCTTTTCGGAAGCGTTTCATCGATATCGAGATCGAAATAGAGCTTTTTGTCCTCCGCCCGGGGTCTTATCATGGAGACCAGTCCGTGCAGGAGATCCTTCATATCATATTCCTGCTCCACCAGATGCATCTTTCCGGATTCGATCTTGGAAACATCCAGAAGATCATTTACCAGAGAAAGCAGGGCTTCGGAAGCAAATTTGATGTCCCTGGCGTAGCCGGTGACCGGATTCGCGTATTCCTTCGGGACATTCTTCGTACTTTCCCTCAGGATCATCTCGTCCATACCAATAATGGTATTGATCGGCGTCCGGATCTCATGGGACATATTGGCAAGGAAACGGGACTTCGCGGAATTCGCCCGTTCCGCCTCATCCTTCGCATCCCGGATCTCGGAATACTGCCTTCTGATAACGGTCCAGGTCATGATACGCCATACGAGGATCCCGATGGCGGCAAGCATCAGGACAAGGATCACCAGCCGGACAGCCCGTCTTTCAAAGAACCGGGGTGTCTTCACGATCCGGAACTCCGTGTCGGAGAGCACCTCACTCGTCCTGTTGTCCAGAATCTGGATATGAAGAGTGTGATTTCCGTATTTCAGCCCCGTGTACTCCAACGGGGTAAGCCTGCTCTGCGTAGCGGTCAGCCCGCTCTCATCCATCCCGTCGATAAAGATCCTGACCAGCGGATCGGATACCGTATAATCAAGGATCGCCGCGTTGATCCGGACCCGCCCGTCGCCTGCGGGAAGGACATAGGTACCGGAGCCGTCCGGAATGATCTCTTCGCCCTCAAAATATACCGATCTCACCCCGATCATGGTATTTCCGGAATAATCTCTCAGATTCGCGGTATCCACCGCGGAAACGCCGGTGCCTCCGGCGACATAGAGTCTTCCGTCCGGGCCGAGTCCGCTGTAGCTGTGTGTGATTGGGATGGTAGTCATCCCGTTTGCCCTGTCATAAAGCTTATAGACGGTGATCTCATCATTGATCGCCGCTTCGGCGTCGACGGAGTAGATCCCCTGGGAGGAGAGGAACCAGAGACTGTCCTCACCGGAAAAGACCACATCAAAATTGTTATTATACGGAAAAGTGGTGACCTTATGGATCGTCCTGTCCTTCAGATAGTCCACGGAACTCGATGTGATGATCCAGAGCACTCCCCGCCGGTCATCCTGCTTAAGGCGCATGATCACATCGCTCGAAAGTCCGTCCTCGGTCCCGAGCCTTGTATACATTCCGTTTTCCTTGAGGATATAGATCCCGTCTCCGTCCGTTCCCGCGTAGAGTTCCCCGGAAGGCCCGTCGCTGAGCGTCAGAATCACCGTATTCTTGAGGCCGTTGCTCGCTCCGAAGACCTGCGCGACCTTTCCGTCCTTTATAATCGCAACACCGTTATTCGTGCCCACGGCAATGCTCCCGTCGGCTCTTTCATAGGTGCAGCGGATCTCGTTGCCCGGGAGGCCGTTTTCAACGGTATAGTTGCTCATGGCACCGGTTTTGCTCACACATACCAGCCCGAGATCGGAAAAAGTCGAGAACCAGGTATTTCCCGCGCTGTCATTCATGATGCAGCGGATCCGGATCCTGTCGAAGTACCAGGTCAGACGGTTGTCCTTTTTCTTGTATTCCGCATCGATATCGATGATCCTCAGACCGTTATCCGTTCCGATATAAAGATCCCCGTCACGGATGCAGGTCGTATTTACGCACTCCGACTCCATTTCCGCGGCATTGGTCACGCCGAGGAAGCTGTCCGCGACGATCTTCATCACTCCGTATCTCGAGGAAGCAAACCAGATATTCCCCTGAAAATCGGAAGTCATCATCTCATAGCAGTCCTTTATGGGAAGCGTGCCGAACTGCACGAAAGAATCGTTTTCGTCTATATATCCCGAAACGTGTACCGAAGCAACCCAGAGGCGGTTGCAGGCATAATGCATCCAATGGACTTCATCCAGATCTCCCGTGCGGATCTTTCTGCAGCGGTAGGAAGGATTGCCGAATTTTCCGTAATAAATGACATGGCCGTCAGTTCCGAGATAGAGATATCCGGGCTTTACGGGATCCGCGAGTATGGTCGTTATCTTTTCCATCTCCAGTTCCTCGCTCGTAAGGAACCGGTTGATTCCGGATTCGGAGATCTGAAAGACCTCTCCCTCCCCGGTATGTCCGTAGACCGCTCCGTTCGTGTCGGACACAAGCCTCAGGATTCTTTTATTGTTGATCTTCCCGTCCGAAACGCGGTGAAGGTTCATTCCGGCATCAATATAATCCACTCCGGCCGTCGAGCCGATGAACACGTTGCCGTTCCCGTCTTCCGCGAAGGTACGGATCGAATCGGACGCAAGACCGTCCCTTTTGGTAAAATGAGTCTGCTCCTGTCCGTCGATGATCACGACACCGCTGTCATTTGTGCCAACCCAGATCCTTCCCCTGCTGTCTTCAAAAAGTCCCCGGCCGCTGGTCAGACCGTTCTCAACGGGAAGTCTCTCAAATCTCACGCCGTCATAGCGGATGATCCCGCTGTATCCGCCGATCCAGATATAGCCGTCGGAGGATGCCAGTACACAGTTGGCTTCCGAAGTGGGCATTCCGTTCGTCGCATCATAAAGGAAAGGCAGATAATATGCCCCTTCGATCTGGTTCGACGCAGCATACCCTCCGCCGATCGTTGCTCTTCCGGGACCTTTGTCCGTACCGTTTTCGGCCGCGGACGCATTAAGCATCAGACCCGTCATGATCACGGCAGGCAGAAGAATGGCGATCCCGGTTTTTCTTAACAGTTTCCTGATCATAATTCCTGATACTTTCTCAGTGTTTTGCGTACCTCCGGGAGGGATTCGAGAAATACTTCCGTGCATTTGGGGTCAAACTGCGTCCCTGCCCCGTCCCGGATCATCTGTACCGCCTTGTCGAAGGGAAAGGCAGGTTTATATACACGGGGAGAAGAAAGCGCGTCGAACACATCCGCCACGGCCATGACCCGTGCGGAAAGAGGGATCACTTCCCCGTGAAGTCCTTCCGGATATCCCTTTCCGTCCCAGCGCTCATGGTGATAAGCCGCCATGTTCCTTGCTTCCTTCAGATAGTTGTCACCCTCCATGGAGCTGATGGCATTTTCCAGGATCTTTTTCCCGGCCGTCGTATGGGTCTTCATGATCGCGAATTCTTCATCCGTGAGCTTCCCCGGTTTATTCAGGATCGCGTCCGGAATATTGATCTTGCCCACATCATGGAGCGGTGCGCTCATCTCTACATCCCGTATGAACTTGTCGGTGAGCTTCTCCGAATAATATCCGTTCCTTTTCAGTCCTTGCAGAATGATGTGCACATATTCCGTTGTCTTAAGGACATGGGCCCCCGTATCCGAGTCTCTGCTTTCCACCATATCCGCCATGGTGATGATCAGGGCATTCTGCATCTTCGAGATCGCGTCGGATTTGTTGTGGTTCTCATTCAGCTGGTAAACGGTATCCCCGGTCAGTTTGCAGAAGGACCGGTAAAGCTGCTCCGTTTCGTCTCCGGTCCGGATATCCAGTTCCTCGATCTTTTTAAGGTTTTTCTCGTTGGCGCCGCCTCCGGGACCCGTCAGTTCATTCGCATATACGGTCATGCTCCGGATCGGCATTACGATATGATATTTGGTGGTAAGAATGCTGAACGCGACGATTAGAATCAGGAAGCCCGAAAACAGCAGAAGGACTCTTCCGAAGTACCTTTCCACAAGAGCATTCGCAAGCTTGTATTCCACGTTCGAGACCGCATAGCATACGCATCTTCCGTTGGCATCCAGAACCGGCTGGTAGGAAGCAAGATAATCTCCGTACTGATCGGTCAGACGGACAACGGGAAGCTTTTTCCCCTCGCGAAGATCGCTTAAATACGGCAGCGACGCGTCTTCGAACTTTACAAACTCGCCCGGCTGATCCCCGCTGACATACAGCCCGTTCTCCGATACCGAATCCAGGTCAAAGACGACCCTGCAGCCGTCCCCTTCAATCTTATATACATACAGAAACGTAATGTCGGAGGAGCTGTTTTTTATGTTTGACAGCCGGTTTCTCGTTTCGTTGTATCCGGGTTCCGAATAGCCGTTTTTGATATAGGCATCCACCTTCGCCGGATCGATCTCCCCTGCCGCCAGATAAGCAACCTGCTCTGCGGTCTTTGAAAGAGACTCCCGAATGCTGTCCCGGAAACTGGATACGCTGAAGCCCAGCATAACGGCCGTGACCAGAACGATTGAAAAGATCAGGATGGTATTGATCCGCACTCCGATGGGAACCCTTCCGGTCAGGCCCTTTCCGGCAAGTCTTCCCTCTTCATAGGAGAGCGGCTTCTGCCTCCAGGCGGAGAACCGTACGAGATCCTTCAGCTTCCGGGGAACGGTGCGGATGATCATAACGGAAAGCGCGACACTGACGAGCTTGTCCAGAAGATCGGTCACAAGGGTGGTGAGCATATGGCAGCCGATCACTCCCGTTCCGAAAGTGCCGGATAGCCATTCGGAAATGGCAACGGAGACAGGCGCGGTGGACGGAGCCGCATAAAGAAACCAGGTGATCGCTCCTCCGATCCCCCCTCCTATGAGTGACAGCACGACCGTAAACAGGCCGTAGTCCAGTATCTCTCCGGCAAGTTTCCCTTTCTTTTCCCCGCCTGCTTCCCGGCGCTTCATCTTCCGGTAGGATGCGAAGTCTCCGAAAAAGCCCGCCGCCACCAGGGCGATCAGCATATTCAAGGGTGCGTAAAAAATAGATTTCCCGTCCATAAAGGAATTGACGGTATTGGTCAGAAACGCAGTAACCAGCCCCGGAACAATCCCTCCGAGGGCCGTGGCGACGATAGTCCCCACCGTGTCGATATAGAAAGGAAGATCCGTCAGCCTTACCGCCGTGAAATGAATGAGATTAAGCAGAAGAGCTGCCACGATCAGCAGATCGACCGCAGGATGAATGATCGTATTCTTTTTATGTTCGAATATGCTTTTCATTGAAAAGCCTTCACTCCGCTTTTTCTACATATGAGTCTGAAAATACTTCTTCAGTTCCTCAAGGAGTTCCTTTCGCTGAATGGTCTTAAGAAAATAGCCTTCCGGGTGAAGTGCCACCACTTTCATCACGCTTTCCCTGTCGCTCTTTCCGGTAAGGAACATGACGGGAATGTTTTTGGTATCCTCATCACTTCGCAGCATATTCAGCACCTGCGGGCCGCTGGTGACCGGCATCTCATGATCGAGCAGGATCAGATCCACCTTGTTTTTCCCCAGATACTTGATCGCCTGAAGTCCGGAGCTTGCGAGGAATACTTTGTAGTCGACGCTGAGCCATTGTCTCACCAGAGTCAGATACTGAGGATCGTCATCGACGATCAGGATGCTCTTCCGGAATTCCCCGGCTTCGATCATGTCGAAATACTCCGTAAGGGTTTTGACGAACTTCTCATTGTCCACCGGCCTCCGAAACGAGGCATAGACCAGCGTATCGGGAAGAAAGCCCTTCGCGAAGGCGATCCCGTCTCCTCCGCCCACCAGGATCAGCTGGGAGCCTTTTTCCTCGGTTCTGTCCGTAAGGAAATGGAGCACTTTCTCATCCGGCATCGTTTCATCCTCCAGATAGATCACGACCAGCTGGATGTCCTCCGGCACGGCATTCAGATCATTCACCGTAAAAGGCACGAAGGCGCATTCAAAGCCCGCATCCTTTGCTTTTCCGCTAAGGACCCGGACGATAAAAGATTCCTTCGGAGCCGTAAAGACGATCTTTCTCTCAATCATGCTTTTGTCCTCCAACAGATATATTCTACCACAAATAGCGGGAAAGTCAGCAAAATTTCGCGGATAAAAAAAGCGCAAAAAACCGGAGCGGATGAACCGCCCCGGTTGCGTCGTCTGCTTTAAATTTCCGATCAGGTCCCGGATTACTTAAGAGTAACCTTCGCGCCGACTTCTTCGAGCTTCGCCTTGAGGTCGTTCGCTTCGTCCTTCGTAGCGCCTTCCTTAACCATCTTCGGAGCGCTGTCAACGAGATCCTTGGCTTCCTTGAGGCCGAGACCGGTCACTTCACGGACAACCTTGATAACCTTAACCTTTTCAGCTCCTACTTCGGTGAGCTCTACATCGAAGGAATCCTTCTCTTCAGCCGCTGCCGCATCACCGGCACCTGCAGCTGCCGCTACAACAACGCCTGCTGCCGCGGATACACCGAACTCTTCCTCACAAGCCTTTACAAGATCATTTAACTCTAATACAGACAGTTCTTTGATCGCGTCGATCAGTTCCTGGGTTGATAATTTCGCCATTTTCATATCCTCCTTAGATTATTCCGCCGATTCAGCGGGTGCTTCTTCCTTGGTTTCTTCTGCCTTTGCTTCCTCAGCAGGTACCTCTGCTGCAGGTGCTTCCTCGGCGGGTGCCTCTGCTGCAGGCGCTTCCTCGGCGGGTGCCTCTGCTGCAGGCGCTTCCTCGGCAGGTGCGCCGCCCTTTTCCGCGATCTGCTTGATCACACGTGCGAAGTTCGCGATCGGTGACTGGATGCTTCCGAGCAGCTTGGAGAGGAGTTCCTCTCTGGACGGGATCTTCGCGATCTCCGCGATCCCCGCGGCGTCATACTTGACACCTTCCACAACGCCCGCCTTGATTTCGAGAGCCTTCGCTTCCTTCTGGAACCTGGCGATCTCTCTGGCCGGTGCCGTAGCATCATCTTTTGAGATCGCGATCGCGCTCGGACCTTCCAGATACTCGGACAGGCATTCGAAATCGGTTCCCTTGAAAGCAAAGTTCATCATGGTATTCTTATAAACCTTATAAGTAATACCGGCTTCGCGGAGATTCTTGCGGAATCTGGTATCCTGCTCCACGGTAAGACCGCGGTAATCAACCAGGACCACCGACTGCGCGTCCTTGACATTCTCAGCGATCTCATCAATGATGGGCTGCTTCAATTCCACTTTAGCCATGTTCTTTCCTCCTTCTTGATTTTTGTGTCCCGCCGGAGCGGAACCGCCGAAGGTTATATCTTCCGGAAAATCAAAACCCTCTGAAGCGCAAAGCGACAGAGGGTGGAATGATTCAAGATCATATAACTCATCCTCGGCAGGAGATCTTGCTTATACCGTACACGGTTCCTGCTGTCTTCGGCGCGGTTTTCTTCAAACCGGGGAATAATTTACCATACCTTGCGGTGGCTGTCAAGAGGCGAACCGCGATTTTCCTGCGTTTTTTCGCACTTTTCGCGTTTTGTGCCTTCGTTCTCAGTCTTCACCCACAAGATACACCTTCCGGAAGTCATGTTCCACGGCGGGAAGGAATTTCATTATCACATCTTCCGTGCGCATCTTCAGACTCGAAGTGTTCACGCAGGGATGGCATCCGAGAAACTCCTCCTTCAGCACATCTTCGTCGATCAGAAGCTGTACCGCGTGATCCTTATCGTTCATCAGACCCATAATGCTCACGGCTCCCGGCTCGATATCCAGATATTTCAGCATGTCTTCGGGATCCGCGAAGGAAAGTCTGGCCGAATTGATCTGGGCGGAAAGCTCTTTTGTCTTAAACTTCTTGTCTCCCGGCATCATCAGCAGATAAAACGCGCTCTTCTGCCGGTTGGTCAGAAACAGATTCTTGCAGATGACAACTCCCAGGACCGCATCGATCTCGTTGCAGGCCTCCATTGTGTCCGCATGCTCATGATCGGTCCGCTGATATTCGATCCCCAGGGAATCCAGCAGGTCATACGTCCTTACTTCCCGGGGAAGACGGGCTCCGGTGTCTTCGGGTCTTCCGTTCATCAATTCCATTTTTCCATACTCCTTGCTTGTTTATTCCCCGGTTTGTTATCCGGTTTATTCCGCGGCGCTGTCGTTTATCAGCGGTGAGGCGCATTGCCACGGTCAGTCCTGCGGGGTTCCGCAGCCGGCAGGCATAGTCAGCGGTCAGGCCTGCGGGGTTCTTCCACGGTCAGGCACATTGCCACGGTCAGTCCTGCGGGTTCTCCACGGTCGGCAGGCACAGTCAGCGGTCAGGCCTGCGGGTTCTCCGCTTCATTTCTTGCCCTGATAAGGTTAAGATACGGTTCGTATCCGAAATACCACTCGCAGACCTCCGCGCATATTCTTTCCCGGTCAAGAATGTCTTTGTATTCTTCAAGCGTGCTCTTATCCTTAAAAAGGCATTTCAGGATGCAGTCCTTCGGGATCTCCTCAAAGCACTGAACCTCTGCCTGAGGGCTGGTCGTATATTTCCGCTCTTCCTCTTTTTCCCCGGGAAAGATGATCTCACGGATATACTTCTCCGTCTTTTGCTCACCGTTTGTCCCGGATGTCCGGCCGTCTACTTCAGGCGCGAACATACTCTCAAAATCAGCGGCCGTATCGGCGATCCCGCTTCCCTTTATGATCCGGCCGGTGGCCGCGTTATGGTCATAATAGCGGCAGTCTCTTTCCACCACCTTTCGGGGATCAAGGAGAAGGATGCACCACTTCCAGTCTTTGCAGGCATCATCATGCTCCCGCTTTCGATAAAACATCTGATAATTCGGGAAGCTTACGGACATACAGACCGGAATCGGATTGTCATCCCCCCGCAGCGCATCCAGTCTTGCATCATCCGTAGCATAAAAGGCAATGCTCCGTGCCTCCAGCTTCCCCGCGGGAAGGAGTCCGTTCCTCAATATGTTTTCCAGATTGTCGGCGTTTGTAAAATGCGTAAAGTACTCGATCTTTCTGTCGTCGATGATCTTCTTTATGTTTGCGGTTTCCCGCTGCTTCCGTTCCTTTTCCGCGGCCTTTCTCTGCTCCTCCTCGAGCCTTCTTTGCTCCTCCTCAATCTTTCTTTGCTTTTCCTCTTCTTCTTTCCGGATCCTGCCGGCCAGTACGGTCTTCTGCGATAAAGATGCGAAGGGCCCGTATTCGGGGTGCCGAAGCAGAAGATCGCTGTCAAGACATCCGATCAGATTGCGAATCCGGCCGTCATCCTCCTTTTTATCAAGCTTCTCTTCGATAAGCCGGATGATCTCCTCCTCACCGCATTTTTCAAGTGCCGCCTTAAGATTTAACGGAACGGCATTCGGAGTCGTTATGTAAGTATAGTAAATGTCTTTTTTATCCGGATAATGATCCAGAAGCCAGCTTATGTATTCCGGAAAGTTCCCCTCGAACAGATGCGCGGCATCGAAGGGCAGTTCCGTCTGAAAGAGCAGATCCAGTACCTGCTTTGCTTCCGCTTCATCGATGCTGTGATCCTTCAGATGATACCGGAGGATCCGTTCCTCCATCCGTCCTGCGGCCTTCCGGTTCGGAATTCCCGCATGGATCAGCGTATACACTTCGACCGGTTCGATCCTGCGGCTTTTGGCGAATCTTTCGAGCAGGCCGCGGTAAATGTCATACAGAGGAATGTCCTCATAATACTGCTTCAGGCGCGTTTTCAGTTCGTCAAAGTCTTCCTTCCTTCCGGGATTTACCGGCGCGAGATTCCGGGCCTTCGTCTTTTTCCCGTCTTCCGTTGTTCTTTTTTCAAAGTAAACATACCGGTATTCTCCGTAATAAAACTCTCCCGGTTCTTCCATATCCGGATCTTCCGAACGGCCGATACCGTATTCCGATATGTCACCCGGCGAAAGATACCCGCGGATCTCTTCACCTGTTTTTAGTTCCCGGATCTTCAGCGTTACGTCTTCCTCCGGGCTCCGCTGCCAGACTCCCCGGATGATCCCGATCCTTTTAATTCCGTCCGAGCGGTAGCGATTCTTTTGCTCCGTCCCGGAAGGGGCTCCCCCTCCTGCCGGGATGTGTCCGCTATGTGCCGGGGCGGGGCCGTTTTGTGTCTGGCCGGGGCCGTTTCCCGGGAGGAATACCCGGATCACGGATCTCTTTTTTGCCGGGGTGGCCGGGCTGCTTGCCGGGGTGGAGCCGCTTTGTGCCGGGCCGGGGACGTTCTGTGCCGGGGTGGCCGGGCTGTTAACAAATATTATGCTCTTCTTCTTTTTGGGAACAGTATCCGGCCGGTCATCTGGCCGATTGTTTGGCTGATTGTCTGGCCGGTCATCTGACTGATTGTTCATCTGATTGTTTTCCATTTTTGCCTCCGCTGCTTTTATAATATGTCGTTTAGTTTTGATACTGCCCGTATCCTCTTTTGCTTTCGTCCGGTTTTCCTGTCATTGCGTCCTGTTTTGTCATCATATAGATGCGCTGATGCGCTCTATGCGATTTCGGAACGGCTCCCGTCAGATCAGGTCCGTCAGGCTCATCTGTTCATAGGTTACCGCTTGAAACACTTCGTCGTCATCGTCGTTGTCATTGTCATCGTCATTGTCACCGTCATTGTCGTCATCATTGTCTTCATCATTTCTTTGATACACGATCTTCAGGAAGCTCTCCTTATCTTTCAGTGCTTCCTTTTCTTTGCCGGCCATACACAGCCCCGTATAAACCGCCGCCGCTTCCGCCTGACAGTTGATCGACCTTTGCGGATTAAACTCGATATCCGTAAACGCATTATAGGAGAGGATTGCTTTTGACAGTTCCGGATCCTTCGCCAGTGCATTGACATAGAGCCAGTTGTAGAAGTACGTTTTCGGTTCAAGCGGAAACTCAAGTTCGCCGAGTTTAAAACAGACCAGCCTGCCGCTGTCAAAAAGGCGGCTGTCCTTTTTGGCATCCCGGGGGCTTTTCTGAAGAATATCCGTATACGGTCCGCCGTTCTCAAAGGTCTTTGCCGATTGAAAAAGCTGCTCTACCGAATAGATCTTCCCGCTCTTCATGACAACGGAGAGGTTGAACGCGCTTAGCCTGTTTCCGATGGCCTCCGGTGATTTCGATGAGATCTCCAGGATCCTGCTCTCCGGAAACAGCATGCGAAAAGAAGCATGGAGGCTCTGTATGCTCCTTTGCTTCTGCTGTACGGAAAAACCGCTGTAAAACTGAAATTCCGTCTCTTCCTTCTTAAAGTATGGTGCGGTTTCGATCGCTCTGAAAACCGGTCTTGAAGCCATCTTCCGCCTCCTCCTGCTTTTGTGACACACGCGTCATATTTGCTATTAGACATATGGTATCCGGTATCCGATACGCTGTATCCGGATTCGGTATTCTCCAAAATTATATCACGGTTCCCGCGGCTGTACTACCGGTTGCCGGGGCATTCGGCGGTTGCCGATACTTCCGGTGGCTGCCGGGGCTTCCGGTAACTGCCGGGGCTTCCGGTGGCTGCCGGGCCTTCACTCTCATCTTCCGGACGCATTGCCGGCAGCCCGGATCACCGGCCCTCCGGCAACTGACTGT
>JAILLW010000013.1 GCA_024692955.1 Lachnospiraceae bacterium
ACGGTCAGAAAGAATTTCGCGTCGGTCACCATCCGGGGGTTGAGCTCGGAGGGATTGACGAAAAGACGGATGAGATCGTCACCGAAGAAATACATGACCGTAAAGGCGGCCACGGAATACACGGCTCCCAGGATCGAACAGTCGAGAAGTCCTTTGTTCAGCCGGTTCAGCCGCTTCGCACCGACGTTCTGTCCGCCGTAGGTGGCCATCGTGGTCCCGAGGGCATCGAAGGCGCAGCAAAAGAGCATGCTCACCTTGTTCGCCGCCGTGATGGACGCCACAGCCAGCGATCCGAGAGTATTCACGGAAGACTGAAGGATCACGGATCCGATGGCGGTAATGGAAAACTGGAGCCCCATGGGGATGCCCATGGAAAGAAGCCGGTTCATAAGGAGTTTGTCCGCGCTCCATTCGATTCCTTTTACCCGCAGGATCTCGTACTTTTTCAGCATATATGCGAGGCATGAAAGCCCGGAAACAAACTGGGAGACCACCGTGGCAACCGCCGCGCCCGCGACACCCATGCGGATGACGAGGATGAACAGAAGATCAAGCCCGATGTTCATTATCGAGGAAAACAGCAGGAAATACAGCGGTGTCCTGCTGTCACCGATGGAACGGAGGATGCCCGAGAGGAGATTGTAGAGCATGATCGAGGGGATCCCGAGGAAGATGATGAGGATATAGGTATAGGCATAATCAAAAACATCCTCCGGGGTTTTCATAAGGATCAGGATCCTTCGGGTAAGCAGTGAGACGACAAGCGTCAGGAACACCGCGAAAATACCGGTAAGATAGGCGGCATTCGCGATCACGCGCCGGAGTCCCGCATAATCCCCGGCACCGTAGCGATGTGCCACCGGAACCGCAAAGCCGGAGCAGAGGCCGATGCAGAAGCCCACGATGAGAAAGTTCACGGCACCCGTGCTTCCCACTCCCGCCAGAGCCTCCGTGCCGATGAACCGTCCGACGATGATGGTATCCACCATATTATAGAACTGCTGGAACACAAAACCCGCAAGAAGCGGCAGGGAGAAGCCCAGAATCAGCTTCATCGGGGAGCCGGCAGTCATGTTTTTTCCGCTGTTTTTCTTCATGAGGGTATTTTTGCACGGCGGGAAGAGGATTTCAAGTACCACACGAAAAACGTTTGGGAAAAATAATTGAAAAATCGCTTGAATTTCGTCGCGAAAACAGGTATCATATAGTCAGAAAAAAGTAATATAGTATGAGTTGGTATCTCTACGAAAGGATGTGGTAACATGAAAAAGAAGATTTCAGTAATTGCAGGAATTGTCGCAGCGGCGGCCCTGACCGTGGTTGCGGTGATTCTGACCCCGAATAATCAGGGCGAGTTGACGGATCAGGCTTCGAGACGGAGCGACGCGCCGATCGATGACGGCGTTGTTGTGATCGAGCCCGAACTGACCGCCCTTGCCGGTGAACTTTCGGGATCCGCTGAGACGAAGGCGGCCGCCAAGGCAGCATTCGATCAGATCAATGCACAGAGGCAGTCCTCCGGACTCGGAGCTCTTACCTGGAGCAACGGTCTTGAGCAGGCATCTGCGGTACGTGCGGTAGAGGCTTCCCAGGTATGGTCCCATGACCGTCCGGACGGAAGTGAGTACTGGACCGTTAACAGCTCGATCGTATACGGTGAGAACCTTGCGAAGGGTTATTCCTCCGCGGACGGCGCGTTCGCAGGCTGGATGGCTTCCCCGACGCACAAGGACAACATCATGTTCTCCGGTTTCAAGACCGGCGCGATCGCGATCCATGTTGTAAACGGACAGTGGTATTGGGCGAATGAATTCGGATACTGATACGGATACCATTCATACTTTATGAATAAGGCCACTCCTTGGAGACCGGGAGTGGCTTTTTCTTGGTCAGTGAGCGATGGAGCCCGGCCCGGCTGAAAGGAAGATCGGAATGAAAAAGGAAAAAGACGAAGAAATCAAAGAGGAGATCCTTAAGGAGCCTGAAACCGAAGAATCCGGCCCCGATGAGGCGGCCGACAAAGACGCTCCGGAGCAAAGAAAACGGATGAAGCTCGGAAAAGGGCAGATCCGTCTGATCCTGAAGATCGGAATGGTATTCCTTCTTCTGATGGCGGTCCTTTCTTTCTATGAGATCTTTCAGCTTTCAAACCAGTACCGGGAGAGCATCCGGAAGTATGACCAGCTGGAGTCGATGATCAAAGTGGAGGAGACGGAAGGTGCCGTGGCTTCCACAAGATCCCTGGTGGCGGATGAGACTTCGGATGAGCCGGTGGAGGAGGCAGAGCCTTCAAAGATCAAACTGGATATTGATGTGGATTTCGCATCCCTTCGGGCCATCAATCCCGATGTGATGGGCTGGATCTATTATGCGCCTCTCGAGATCAGTTATCCCGTGGTGGTGGACCGCGGGGATGATTATTATGAGCACTACGGTTTCGATCTGGAAAAGAACGTAGCCGGCGCCATTTTCCTCGATTATGCCTCCCGGCAGGATATGCAGAGCTTCAATACCATCATCTACGGTCACAATATGCGGAACGGCACGATGTTCGGATCTTTAAAGAAACTGCTGAGTGATACTTCGATCATAGAAGGGGATCCGTATTTCTACGTGATCACGGAGAACAGGATCTATATGTATGAGATCTTTGCGGATTATACCTGCAGGGCAAGCGCGAAAACCTATGACCTGAAGCTCACCTATACGGAGGATGAGATGAAGGAGTATCTCGATTACATTGAGAGCGTGGCGAGCTATAAGAGGGAGGATTTCTTTAAGAAAGGCGTATCGGAGGATATGAAGATCGCCACCCTTTCCACCTGCCACGGCGTAAACAGCGGAAACCGTACCGTGATCCACGGGGAGCTGGTGGAGACGGCAGACCGCTGACCGGGACCCCCGGCATAATTCAGGCACATATAAACAAACAGCCGGCCGCGAAGGCCGGCTGTTCCTTTATGCAGGGGGATCCTAATTCCCCGTATACAGTGTCAGGGAGTGATCGAGTTCGGGCTCACTGATGGTAACGATCTGCCAGCGGGTGATCTCGTAATTCCCGGTTTCGGGAGAAAGGACGGCCTCGATCCGAAGCGCCTGGTTTTCGTTCATGGGAATATCGCGGATAAAAGGATCTTCCGAAGAGGAGTCCTTTTTTGCCTCATAAAGCGCCCGGTAGCCTTCGGAGCAGGCTCCGTAATAGGACTTTGTACGCTCGGCAAGCTTGTCGCTGAGCTGGGAATCCGCGTTGGCACTCGCAAGCGACAGGCCCGCGAAGCAGACAAGGCAAAGGATTACGACAATGACGAGGATTGAGGAAACACCGGTATTCAGTCCGAAGGAGGCACGTTTTTTCATTCGGCACCTCCTTTCGGATAGAGAGCCGGCGCGATGGAATAGATCTCCTTGTTCGCTTTCTTATCCGTGTAGGTGATGGTCAGGATCTTAAGATCTCCGTCTTCCGACAGGGTGCCGCTCAGGATATAGCGGCCGGTATAGGTAAAATCGTTGATATTGATGGGCCGGAAGGAGGAGTCGTAATAGATGTTCACCGTATGCCTCGCTTCATTATAATAGGAATCCGGAAGGGTTGCCTTAAGCGCGGCAAGATCGCCGTCCGCGGCATAGAAGGTCTCTGCCATGCTCTCGGAAGCGATCACGGCATAATTGAGCTGCAGGGAATCCCGGCTCAGGGTATGACTCCTTACGAAAAGCTGGACGCATACGGCGGCGGACAGCGAGAAGAAGAGGATGGACATGATGAGTTCCATAAGGAAGAGACTGGCCTTGGAGCTGGAATTACTCACCGCCATCACCTCCTTTTCCGGACCGGGAATGTACTCCCACAAAGAAATCATAGAATTCCCCGTCCTCCATCATCAGCTGACAGCGGATCAGGGCACGGTCATCCATATCGATCTTAAAGGAACTCACCGGCAGGATCTTCTGTCCTGCGGAGGGAGAAAGAGTCACATCATTCCGGATCATAAGCTCCCGGAGGATCCCTTCGTATTCATAAATGTAGGTGGTATAATCCCGCTCTCTGATCCGCGAGGAGATCACGATGGCGGGATTGCCGTCCAGGTCGCCCACGGAGATCGAGCCGTTCTCATCCGACTGACGGATCTTTTCCTTGATATAGGCTACCGCGGTACGGGAACTGAAATTGCTGTCCATATTCGTCATGGTCTTGGAATAGACCCCCGCCCCGATGGAGATCAGGGAGATCGCGGAGAGCACAAAGATACTGAAGAGGGCGATCACGAAAAGGATATCCACGATGTGCCGGTTCTGCTTCCTGTTCATCTTCCCTTCGCGCCTCCGGCTTCATGGTTTACGACAAGGATCGTGACATCGGGCCGCAGGTTTGACGCGATCGGCTGATAATCCACAAAGAACAGATCTTCGTCGTAACGGAGCCCGTAATGCTCCTTCAGATAGTCGAGGGAGGGAGGATAGTATCCTTCCACCGCGTAGCAGTGCAGGATGTCCCGGTTCAGGGCATTTTCCAGGGACTCCTTCTGACGGTCCACCGTGGAAGTGTCAACGGAGGTGAGAATATACCAGAATACCACCACCATAATGGGCAGAATGAGATAGAGCCATCTTGTGAATGACTTGCGGTCGTCTCTTCTGGTTGCCTTGGTCGTAAATCGATGCATGGGATGATCTCGTTCTTATTCCCGAAAAACCGTCCTCAGCCGATGGAGGACATAATGCCCATAAGGGGCAGCAGTACCGAAAGCAGGATCACGCCGACGATCAGGGAAAGGATGATAACGAGGGTCGGCTCGATGATCGATACCATCTTCCGGAGCTTCCTCTCCGTCACGCCTTCGTAGGCTTCCGCGATCTGTTTCATGACCACGTCCACATTACCGGAACGGAAGCCCACCGTGATCATTCTCGAATAGAGATTGGAAAAGATTTCGGCATCGGAGATCGCCTCCGCCATATTGGAACTGTTTTCCAGAATCTCATGCTTGATGTAGTCGATCTTTTTTTCCATCTTGGAATTTTCCACCAGCTCCCGGACCATCTCCAGAGTGTGGAAGGTGTCCATGCCGCTGGTGAAGGCCAGATACATGCTGGACGCGAAACGTCCCGCCGCGATATTGTCATAGAGCTCATGTATGATGGGAAAATTCGAAAACCTCAGGCGGAGATATTTCCGTACGGACCGGATGCGGAAAAGCAGGATCGCGATCCCCACGATAAGGGCCAGTATCACCGTCACTGCTATGGCATACCGGCTCATTGCCGAGCCGATGTTCATAAGCCGCTCGGCAAAAGGGGTCATCTCGGTACCGAGCTGTGTGAAGACCTGCCGGAAGATCGGGAGGACCTTGACGATCAGCACGAAGATGATCACAAACATCATTGCGATCATGATGAGGGGATAACTGATGGCGGATCGGATGTTGTAGGCGATCTCGGCCTCCCTCTCGTAGTATTCCGCGAGGGATTCGAGCACGGTATCCGTGGTACCGGATTCCTCGCCCAGCATGATGAGGCGGACCACATAGTCCGGGAAGACGCCCGTGCGCTCGATGGCCTGATAGAGATGATCACCGATCCTGCAGGAATCCCGGATCTCGATCAGCAGTGCCCTTCCTTCCTCGCTCAGGGTGTCCTGAAGGATGATGTCCATGCCCTCCGCCGGCGTGATGCCCGCTTCCACGATCATTGCCGTCTGCCGGCAAAAGGAAGCGATCTCCTCATTTGAGAGTTTTTTCTGTTTGCTGCTTTTCATCATTTTCCTCCGACCAGGTTCAGTAGATAAACTTGGTGATGTAATTTTCGCCGTTTCCGATGAAGGACTGCAGGGCTTCCTGCCCCTGATTGGCGGCCACGGTGGGATCCATAAGGGACCAGTCCTTGCCGTCGAACTCCACGAGACCGTTGATCCAGCCGATGTTCTCCGCATAGCAGCTGATCCAGGCGTGATAAGCCTCCCCGGCATAGCCGACCTCCATTCTGGTGGGGATCCGCTGGGAGCGAAGCATACTCGTCATCACGGCGGCATAGTCGAGGCAGATCCCGGTCTTGATCTCCCAGATGTGGTCGATGTCGGGAATATAGCCGCTTTCGATGTTCTCGGCCTTCTCGAGATCATAGGTAATGTTGTTGATCATGTAATTATAGACGCAGGTGATGGCCTCGAGGTCGTCATGGGCATCCTTAACGATATCGACGGCGGCCCTGACGGGCTCACTGTTTTCGTCGAATTTGACATACTGGTTCGGATAGAGGAAGGCCCCTTTTTCATTGGTGATGTTGAACTCGCTCTCTTCGGTAAAGATGGTGGCGTACTGATTGCCTTCCACATTTTCATAGACGCCGATGGTATAGCCGCCGTTGCCTGCGGAGATCGGAAAGATCTCCGGCTCGTTATCCGTGATGTCGTAGGTATAGGTCATATAATCCGGCCCCGTGACCTGAAGCTTCACGAGGGAACTGTCGCCGAGATAGGTAACGGTGATATAGCCTTCCGAGGAGTTGGAGGCATCGACGGAAACAAGCTCGTTTTCGAAGACAACGTCCCCGGGGGAGGTCGGCGTGAGACACAAAGGCGTATTGTCACGCAGCTCCGTGGATGAGGATACATAGGGCTCATGCTTTTTGCCGCAGCCCGTAAGAGGAAAAAAAGTAAACGGCAGGAGCAAAGCCAGAAAGATAACGATCGTTTTTTTATATATCCGGATATTTTTTTTATGGATATCGACAAACATACCGTTTCTATTCTACAACATTTTCGTATAATATTGTAGCGGAAAATCTTGTGATTTTTCTGTATTTACCGCGTGTTTTGTGATATACTGTTATGGTATTTTGGCATAGGTGTGTCATCTTGAATGAGTTTTTGAAAGGAAATGTATAAATGGTAGAAGAAACAAAGGTGCTTTTGATCAGTGATCTGCCAAGTTCCATCATTGTGCGGTCGATCCGTGAGGGGATCGAAAGCGTCGGCTATGACGTGATCCAGGCCGGGTTCGCCCTGAAGGAGATCTCCGCCATGGACCGGCTTCCGGATCTGATCTTCATATATGTGGATGAATCGATCAGTACCACTAACGAAGCGCTGATCTACATCCGCGATCACTGCGTAGAGGATGATAAGAAGCTGTTCCTTGTGGGCTATGAGAGTGACATCCAGACGATCAAGAAACTGATCCCCGATGAGATCATCGGAGCGGAATTCCGAAGGCCCATCGAGGCTTCCCAGATCGGCGCGAGATTCCTCTCCGTGATCGAACAGATCGAATCCAATGTGAACAAAAAGCACATTC
The DNA here is from genome assembly GCA_024692955.1 of Lachnospiraceae bacterium. Classification (GTDB taxonomy): domain Bacteria; phylum Bacillota; class Clostridia; order Lachnospirales; family Lachnospiraceae; genus JAILLW01. Next base: position 7,290 of record JAILLW010000013.1, read on the forward strand.
TTGCGGTGGACGATTCGGGGGTGATGCTCCGGACGATCAAGGAATGGCTTTCAAAGAAATATAAGGTCTCCATCGTGAATTCCGCGACGAACGCGATCTCGTTCCTCGCGACGAACCATCCGGACCTGGTGCTTCTCGACTATGAGATGCCGATCTGCTCCGGACCGCAGATGCTCGAGATGATCCGCGCCGAAGAGCGGACAAAGAATCTTCCGGTGATATTCCTTACCGCCCACGGCGACCGGGAATCGGTGGAAAAGGTGCTTTCCCATCACCCTGCGGGCTATCTTCTGAAGACCATGTCCGCGGACAAGATCATCGCCGCGATCGATTCCTTCTTCGCAACGCAGAAGGCGAAGACCTTATAGAACGGCCGGGAAACAGAGGCATCGCGCCTTCCGCCGGGATACGGCCCCCGGCAAATCCAAACTTCAGAAAGGCTTATGATTCATCATGTATAAAAAAGTCCCTACAGATCTGAATTTCGTTGAAAGAGAAAAAGAAACAGAAAAATTCTGGAAAGATCAGGATATATTCCGAAAGAGTATGAAGATTCGCGAGGGCTGTCCCACTTACACCTTTTACGACGGGCCGCCCACCGCTAACGGCACGCCCCATATCGGGCACGTGCTGACCCGCTGCATCAAGGATATGATCCCGCGCTACCGGACGATGAAGGGATATTTCGTACCCCGTAAGGCCGGCTGGGATACCCACGGGCTTCCGGTGGAGATCGAGGTGGAAAAGAAGCTGGGCATCGACGGCAAGGACCAGATCGAAGCCTACGGACTGGACCCCTTTATCCGGGAATGCAAGGAATCCGTATGGAAATACAAGGGCATGTGGGAGGATTTCTCCGATACGGTCGGATTCTGGGCCGACATGGACGATCCCTACGTGACCTATCATGATGATTTTATAGAGTCCGAATGGTGGGCACTCAAGGAGATCTGGAAAAAGGGCCTTCTTTACAAGGGCTTCAAGATCGTTCCCTACTGCCCGCGCTGCGGCACCCCGCTTTCTTCCCACGAGGTTGCGCAGGGCTATAAGCCCGTGAAGGAACGTTCCGCCATCGTACGGTTCAAGGTGAAAGGCGAGGACGCGTATTTCCTTGCGTGGACCACGACTCCCTGGACGCTTCCCTCAAACCTCGGTCTTTGCGTGAATCCTTCCGATACCTACGCGAAGGTGAAGGCGGCCGACGGTTATACCTATTATATGGCCGAGGCGCTGCTTGATACGGTGCTCGGAAAGCTTGCCGGAAAAGAGGACGCGGATGGCGCATCTTCGGGAAAAGCATACGAGATCCTTGAGACCTTTGCCGGAAAGGATCTTGAGCACAGGGAATACGAGCCCCTCTTTGCCTGCACCGGCGAAGCGGTGGCAAAGCAGGATAAAAAAGCATTCTACGTGACCTGCGACAATTACGTTACCATGTCCGACGGTACCGGCATCGTGCATATCGCGCCGGCCTTCGGTGAGGACGATGCGAGAGTCTGCAGGAATTATGATATGCCTTTCGTCCAGTTCGTGGACACAAAGGGCCTGATGACGGCGGAGACGCCCTATGCGGGAACCTGGGTCAAGGATGCGGACAAGCTGATCCTTACGGATCTCGATAAGGAAGGAAAACTCTTTGAAGCACCGAAATTCGAGCATGATTATCCTTTCTGCTGGAGATGCGATACGCCGCTTATCTACTACGCCCGTGAATCCTGGTTCATCAAAATGACCGCGGTAAGGGATGACCTTGTAAGGAACAACGGGACCGTCAACTGGATCCCGGAATCCATCGGCGAGGGGCGCTTCGGCAACTGGCTTGAAAATATCCAGGACTGGGGCATTTCCCGGAACCGTTACTGGGGCACGCCTCTGAACATCTGGGAATGTGAGGAATGCGGCCATCAGGAATGTGTCGGTTCCCGCGCGGAATTAAAGGAATTATCCGGCAGGGAGGATGCGGACAAAGTCGAGCTTCACCGACCTTATATCGATGAAGTCGTCTGCAGATGTCCGAAGTGCGGGAAGAATATGAAGCGCGTTCCGGAGGTGATCGACTGCTGGTTCGATTCGGGCGCGATGCCTTTTGCGCAGCATCATTATCCGTTTGAGAACAAAGAGCTTTTTGAGGCACAGTTCCCGGCACAGTTCATCTCCGAAGCCGTGGACCAGACGAGAGGCTGGTTCTATTCCCTGATGGCGGAATCGACCCTGCTGTTCAATAAATCTCCTTATGAAAATGTAATCGTTCTCGGCCTCGTTCAGGATAAGGACGGCCAGAAGATGAGTAAATCCAAGGGCAACGCGGTGGATCCCTTCAAAGCCCTCGCGCAGTTCGGCGCGGACGCGATCCGCTGGTATTTCTATACGAATTCGGCACCCTGGCTTCCCAACCGCTTCCATGATGACATCGTAAAGGAAGGACAGCGGAAGTTCCTCGGAACACTTTGGAACACCTATGCGTTCTTTATCCTCTATGCGAACATCGACGGTTTCGATGCGACAAAATATACCCTTGATTACGAAAAGCTCCCTGTTATGGATAAATGGCTTCTTTCGAAGCTGCAGACCGCCATCGAGAAGACGGATGATCATCTGGATCACTACCGGATCCCCGAGGCGGGACGGGTGCTTGAGGAGTTTGTCGACGAGATGAGCAACTGGTATGTGCGCCGCGGACGCGAGCGCTTCTGGGCAAAGGGCATGGAGCAGGACAAGATCAATGCCTATATGACCCTTTATACCGCCCTTGTCGAGATCTCGAAATGCGCGGCTCCGATGATCCCCTTCATGACGGAGGAGATCTATCAGAATCTTGTCCGGACCAATGATCAGAGCGCTCCGGAGAGTATTCACCTTTGCGATTATCCCGTGGCGAAGAAGGAGTGGATCGACGAGAAACTCGAGGCGGATATGGAAGAGGTGCTTTCCGTCGTGGTCCTCGGGCGCGCGGCGCGAAACGCGGCCAATGTCAAGACCAGACAGCCCATCGCGAAGATGTATGTAAAATCCGGAAACACCCTTTCCGATTTCTTTACGGAGATCATCCGCGATGAGCTTAATGTCAAAGAGATCATTTTCCGGGAGGATGTTTCGGATCTTATCAGCTACAGCTTCAAGCCGCAGTTAAAGACGGTGGGCCCGAAATACGGAAAGAGCCTGAACGCGATCCGTGCTTATCTTGCGGAGGTCGACGGAACGGCAGCCATGAACGAGCTTAAGGGAAAGGGTGTGCTTGCCTTTGACGCGGACGGCGTTGCGGTGGAGCTTTCGGAAGAGGACCTGCTTATCGATGTGGCCGAGAAAGAAGGGCTGGTATCGGAATCCGACGCGAAGTGCGCGGTGGTGCTTGATACGAATCTTACCCCGGAACTTATCGAAGAGGGCTTTGTTCTGGAACTGATCTCCAAGATCCAGACCATGCGAAAGGATTCCGGCTTCGAGGTGATGGACCGGATCCGCGTCGGGATCACCGGAAGCGGGAAGCTTTCCGGGATCGCAAAGAAGAATTCCGAAACGATCTCCGGGAAGGTGCTTGCCGATGAGCTGAGCACGGACAGGGATTTCGCCAACGCGAAGGAATGGAACGTAAACGGCGAGAAGGCCGTGATCTCGGTAGAGAAGGTTTAAACGGGAATCTGTCCCGCTTGGATAAAAAGACATTATCACAAGGAGGCTACTATGGCGGCAGCTAAGAAACAGACAGACAAAACGGCAACGACAGGCTTTGTGTTTGACAAGGATCTGTTCAAGAGAAGCGTGCTCTACAACATCCGCACCCTGTACCGCAAGACTCTTGAGGAAGCGACTCCCCAGCAGGTCTTTCAGGCGGTGGCTTATGCCGTAAAGGACGCGGTGGTCGACAACTGGCTGGAATCCCAGAAACAGTTTGAGAAGCAGGATCCGAAGACTGTTTACTACATGTCCATGGAATTCCTCATGGGACGGGCTCTGGGAAACAACATCATCAATCTGAAGGCTTATCAGAGCGTGAAGGAAGGCCTCGACGAACTGGGAGTGGATCTGGATGTGGTAGAAGATCAGGAGCCGGATGCGGCTTTAGGAAACGGCGGTCTGGGACGGCTGGCAGCCTGCTTCCTTGATTCCCTTGCCACTTTGGGATACGCGGCTTACGGCTGCGGGATCCGCTATAAATACGGTATGTTCAAGCAGGAGATCCGGGACGGCTATCAGGTGGAAGTACCGGACAACTGGCTTGTGGACGGCAATCCTTTTGAACTTCGCCGTCCCGAATATGCGAAGATCGTGAAGTTCGGCGGCTGGGTGGATGTGACCCCCGATGAGACGGGACGAAATCATTTCCATCAGGAAGGCTATCAGTCGGTCAAGGCGATCCCTTATGATCTTCCGGTGGTCGGTTATGGCAACGGCGTGGTAAACACGCTCCGGATCTGGGATGCCGAGCCTGTGGAGTGCTTCCAGCTCGATTCCTTCGACAAGGGCGATTATCAGAAGGCTGTGGAGCAGGAGAATCTTGCCCGCAACATCGTTGAAGTCCTTTATCCGAATGACAATCATTATGCCGGAAAGGAACTCAGGCTGAAGCAGCAGTATTTCTTCATTTCCGCCTCCGTTCAGGAAGCGGTGGAAAAATATCTGCGTAAGCATGACGATATCCGCAAATTCCATGAAAAGGTGACCTTCCAGCTGAACGATACCCATCCTACGGTGGCTACCGCGGAGCTGATGAGGATCCTGATGGATGAGTATTATCTTACCTGGGATGAGGCCTGGGAGGTAACGACCAAGACCTGCGCCTATACGAATCATACGATTATGTCCGAAGCGCTTGAAAAATGGCCCATCGAGCTCTTCTCGAGACTTCTTCCCCGCGTATATCAGATCGTGGAGGAGATCAACCGCCGCTTCGTGGCCGAGATCGAAAGACGCTATCCCGGCGATCATGAGAAGATCCGCAAGATGGCGATCATCTATGACGGACAGGTCAAGATGGCACATCTTGCCATTGCCTGCAGCTATTCCGTAAACGGTGTGGCAAGACTTCATACCGAGATCCTGAAGAAGCAGGAGCTTCGCGACTTCTATGAGATGATGCCTGACAAGTTCAACAACAAGACGAACGGTATCACCCAGCGCCGCTTCCTTCTCCACGGCAATCCGCTGCTTGCGGACTGGGTAACGGCACATGTGGGCGATGACTGGATCACGAACCTTCCGAAGATCAACAAGCTGAAGGTTTACGCCGACGATGAGAAGGCCCAGCAGGAATTCATGAACATCAAGTACCAGAACAAGGTGCGTCTGGCGAAATACATCCTCGAGCATAACGGGATCGAAGTGGATCCCCGCTCGATCTTCGATGTGCAGGTAAAGCGGCTGCATGAGTATAAACGCCAGCTCCTCAACATCCTGCATGTCATGTATCTTTACAACTGTCTGAAGGACAATCCGGATATGGACTTCTATCCGAGGACCTTCATTTTCGGTGCGAAAGCGGCAGCAGGCTATTACAATGCGAAGATGACGATCAAGCTGATCAATTCCGTGGCGGACGTGATCAACAGCGACACCTCCATCGGGGGCAAGCTGAAGGTGGTCTTCATCGAGAATTACCGTGTATCCAACGCGGAGCTGATCTTCGCGGCGGCGGACGTATCCGAGCAGATCTCCACCGCATCCAAGGAAGCGTCCGGTACCGGAAACATGAAATTCATGCTGAACGGCGCCATCACCCTCGGGACCATGGATGGCGCGAATGTGGAGATCGTAGAGGAGGTCGGCGAAGAGAACGCCGTGATCTTCGGACTGTCTTCGGATGAGGTCATCCGGTATGAGAACAACGGCGGCTACGACCCCACCGAGATCTTCAATAACGATCCGGACATCCGCAGAGTTCTGATGCAGCTGATCAACGGAACCTACGCGCCGGACGATCCGGACCGGTTCCGCACCCTTTACAACTCGCTCCTTAATACGCTCAGCACTTCCAGGGCGGATACCTACTTTATCCTGAAGGATTTCAAACCCTATGCGGAGGCGCAGAAGAAGATCGAGCAGTACTATCGCGACGAGGCGCTCTGGGCCAGAAAGGCGATCCTCAATGTGGCCTGCGCCGGCAAGTTCACATCGGATCGTACGATTCAGCAGTATGTGGACGAGATCTGGCACCTCGACAAGGTAAAGATGCCGAAGAGATAACAGATGAAAACAACCGGAAGCAGGCAGAGCAAAGTGCCTGCTTCCTTCGGTAAAGGGTCGGAGATTCCGGGGGAATACCTTCTTGGCGTGACAGGAAAGCCTGTGCCGGGAATTCCCGGGGGATGGCCCGGAAACTGAGGGTGTATCCGGGACTGAGGGGACGGAAGGATGGTCCTTGGATGAGAGGAAGACTCCCGGGATGTGATTCGGAAGGACGGCCCTTGGATGAGAGGAAGACTCCCGGGATGAGATTCGGAAGGACGGCCCTTGGATGAGAGGAAGACTCCCGGGATGAGATTCGGAAGGATGGTCCTTGGATGAGAGAAAGACTCCCGGGATGAGATTCGGAAGGATGGCCCTGAAATGTGAGGGAAGTTTCGGAAATATGGAAAGAGGTTCAGTTAATTTGAGAAGGGAAATGGGAGAAAACATGCAGATCGGATTTGATAATGACAAATACATAAAAACACAGTCGGAGAAGATACGGGAGAGGATCGCGGAATTCGGAGACAAGCTTTATCTGGAGTTCGGGGGAAAGCTGTTCGATGATTATCATGCTTCCCGCGTGCTTCCGGGCTTTGAGCCGGATTCAAAACTCCGGATGCTGATGCAGCTTGCGGACAGAGCGGAGATCCTGATCGTGATCAACGCGGAGGATATTGCGCGGAACAAGGTGCGCGGCGATCTCGGCATTACCTACGATGAGGATGTGCTTCGCCTGAAAAAGGTATTTGAGGAACGGGGACTCTATGTCGGAAGCGTTGTGATGACTCATTATACCGGGCAGACTGCGGCGGATGCCTTCCGTTCCCGGCTGGAAAAGCACGGGATCACGGTATACCGGCATTATATCATTGAGGGCTACCCCTCGAACATTCCGCTCATCGTTTCGGACGACGGCTTCGGCCGGAATGATTATGTCAAGACCACGAGACCGCTGGTGGTCGTAACTGCACCGGGCCCCGGATCCGGCAAGATGGCAACCTGCCTTTCCCAGCTCTACCACGAGAACAAGCGGGGGATCAAGGCGGGCTATGCGAAATTCGAGACCTTCCCGATCTGGAATGTGCCCCTGAAGCATCCGATCAATCTTGCTTATGAAGCCGCTACGGCGGATCTGGATGACGTGAATATGATCGACCCCTTCCACCTGGAGGCTTACGGGGAGACGACGGTCAACTATAACAGGGATATCGAAATCTTCCCGGTGCTGAACGCGATCTTCGAGGGAATCTTCGGCGAGAGCCCTTATAAGTCCCCTACGGATATGGGCGTCAACATGGTCGGCAACTGTATCGTGGATGATGAGGTCTGCAGAAATGCCTCAAATATGGAGATCATAAGGCGTTATTATACAACTCTGTGCAGGGTGGTCGAGGACGAAGCATCGGAGAATGAGGTTTACAAGATCGAGCTTCTGATGAAGCAGGCGAAGATCACGACTGCGGACCGGAAGACCACGGTGGCGGCAAATGAGCGCTCCGCCCGGCTTGGCTGTCCCACGGCGGCCATTGAACTGAACGATGGAACAATCATCACCTCCAAGACCACGGATCTGCTCGGACCTTCCGCGGCCCTGCTCCTGAAAGCCCTGAAGCATCTCGGCGGGATTGCGCCTGAGGTTCATGTTGTATCTCCAAAAGCCATCGAACCGATCCAGCAGCTGAAGACGGAATACCTCGGCGGAAAGAATCCCAGACTTCACACGGATGAGATCCTGATCGCTCTCTCCATCTCCGCAAGCGAAGACGAGAATGCGCGGACCGCTCTGGACCAGATTCCGAAACTGAAGGGTTGCCAGGTCCATACTTCGGTCATGCTCTCAAAGGTGGACCAGAAGATCTTCAAGAAGCTCGGGATCGATGTCACCAGCGAGCCCAAGAATCAGTAGGACTTGAGCCGAAGGCTCGGCAGGATATTCTCGGTGAGTTTTTGTTTGTAGAGTGAAGTGTTTTCCGGGCCCCGGCGGGCGATACCTGCCGGGGCTTTTTTGAAACTACCCACCAAAACGGCCGGGGGGCCGAATAAGTGGGAACAATTGCCTTGAGACTTCCCACTAAAATGGTCGGGACGCCGAAAAAGTGGGAACAACTGCCTTGGGACTTCCCACTAAAATGGTTGTACCGCCGAAAAAGTGGGAACATCAGACTTGAAACTACCCACTAAAAAGGCAGGGGCGCCGAAAAAGTGGGAACAATTGCCTTGAGACTTCACACTAAAATGGTCGGGACTCCGAAATAGTGGGAACATCAGACTTGAAACTACCCACTAAAAAGGCAGGGGCGCCAAAAAAGTGGGAACAAATACCCTGAGGCTACCCACTAAAAAGGTAGGGGCACCGAAAAAGTGGGAACAACTGCCTTGAAACTTCCCACTAAAATGGTTGTACCGCCAAAAAAGTGGGAACATCAGCCCCCAAACCATATTTATCCTTAACCGCTTAATTATCCACCCGCCTGTTCGTAGGACAACTGTCAAGGGTGCGAAGCACTTGCCAGGCCCTTGACAGTTGCCCTGCGAACGGGCAAAATCCTATAGCGGTTAAGCAATCAGGAAAATTTCTGCAAAATTTCTGCAAAATTTCTGCAATATTTCTGCAATATCCCTGCAATATTCCTGCAATATCCCCATCCCAAATCTCGGAACCCTGAAATGGTGAAGATAATCTCACTTTGTTTCAGAAACAAACCTCTCCAATGCTCCTGAAATCATTCCTGAATCCAAGGGGTGTTCTTTTGTTTCAAATGTTACGATCAACCGCTCGCCGAGCCGGTATCCTGCTTTTTCATAACTGTGAATCTTCTGAATCGCCGTTTCCGCGTAAGAAGGATCATCCATTCTACCAAAGTGTTCATAATAAACTTCTTTTCTCAGATCAGTATCAAGGATCGTGAAGTCCGGATAAACCGTCCTATTGCCTAGAAGCAAAGGCTTCTCATAAAGATATGGGATCTTTTTGCTCGACAGATAATCTGCAATGATCTTTTCGGATTTTGATCTTACACGAATACCGGAATTGGAATAGAATTCCGATGCGTTTTCATCAAATCCTTTTCCCGTGTATTCAGAAGAAAGCCACATTTCCACAAATTTATCCTTTGGAATGAGATAAGGCCGGATCAGATTTTTTCTGCACTCCGTCTGATGTTCAAAAACACCAAACAGTTCCGCATCAGATAGACGATCAAGATACGAAAGTGCCTTGAGCTGTTTTTCAACGGTGCGAAGAAGCTTTATCCCATAATCCCTCTGCGCGACTGCGGCAGCAATATCAGTTTTATCCTTATTGAGGTATACTCCGTAAGGATGGCTGTCCGCTGTTTCAGGGGAATAAAGATAATATTGCGGCGAGTATTTCTTTCGAGCCACTCGAAGATTTCCGTCAGGAGCAGATTTTATATCCTCAAGGATCCGCCTGCGCAGAGATTCCAGTTTCTTTTTTCGATCTGATAAAAGATTCATCAATTCGGACATAGTCTGGCCTCCTTTGGTTTTGCTTGATAATTCATCATTCTATGCATAAGAGCTGTTTTGATAGCTTTGTATTTGCCGGGTATGATGCTTGCCATATCGGTGAGGGATGAGCGTGGCTGCCCATGGCTTTATGTTGATTTTGTCATGTGATCTGATTCTGACTTATGCCCGGAAGTAACTGGCTGTTTCTGCTGCAAATTTGATATGATGAAACTTATTCTGAAATCGAATCCGGTAAGTATTCAGATAACAGATGAATGGAAGATTCGCTGGCGGAAAAGCCGATGCCGGAATTCTAACACGGAATGACCGGCATGTCAATCGAAAATTCGAAATGGATATTATATGAGGATATCGAAAGGATTATAATGATTCAGATTACGACAGAAGATCATTGACGGAAATCATGCAAAGTACTACATTTTAGACAAGACTTAAGACAGGACATTTCATGTCCAATCCCGCAAAATACGGCATTTCTCGCTTTGTGTCGTGTTCGCTGAGGGGCAGATGGGATAAAGTCGTGCTTAAGAAAAGGCAGTCGTGCTGATGACCGGAAAAGCCGGGGCAGGCAGGAGAAGCCGAAGCCGGTCCGGCGATGGCCGGGAACAGCCGGACAGGCAAAAGGAGGTCAAGCGAATGGATCAGGTAAAGATCGGAAACATGCTGAAGGAGCTTCGGAAAGAAAAGGGGCTTACACAGGAAGAACTGGCGGAACACTTCGGCGTATCCAACCGCACCGTATCCAGATGGGAGACCGGAAGCAACATGCCCGACTTATCCTTATTAGTGGAGCTCTCCGATTTCTACGATACGGATATCCGGGATATCATCAACGGAGAAAGGAAAAGCGAGAAAATGAATGAAGAGCTGAAAGACACACTGCAGAAGGCGGCAGAGTATGCGGACGGAGAAAAGGAAGTATTATTCAACAGAGTAAGAGGGATCACGATCATGGGGGTCTTCGCCTTTGCTCTGGCAATGATCCTGGAAAGCAGGGCACCGGAACTCCCGGTATTTGATATGCTGAGCGGTATCATGTTCGGGATGACGGGAGGTGCGCTCATTGTATGCCTGCTCTATACGACCGGAGTTCTGGAGAAGATGAAGAAAAACGGTCATATGAAAGGAAAGATCCTCATCATCGTTCTGTGCGCCGCGATCTGCATCATCGCGTTCGCCGCGGCACTCTATAAGTCGATCTGAAGAATAAAAACATAAGAATACAGGAAAAATCAAAGGATTCAGACATATAATCTATATGCGGGATGACGTTGTGAACTCTTTGATAACTGAATAATGCTTGAGGATACCTATGATGGTATGAATCCGCTCTGGGATTGCCGGGGCGGATTTTTTTGGTTTTCCCATTCATGACCACTAATGTGATCATGCCTGTTCAAGAATCACCAAAATCGAAGAACCAATCAAATTGCTGGATATTTATTCAAGAATTCATCTATGATGTCATACCTGAGAGGGTTCATGGGGCAGCAGGTATAAATATTGTAAGCTCATTAAGCTTCGCACAACCAGCGACTTCCCACCAAATCGAAGGGAGCGCGGAAAAAGTGGGAACAAATACACTGAGACTTCCCACCAAATTGGAGGGAGCGCGGAAAAAGTGGGAACAAATACCTTGAGACTTCCCACCAAATCGAAGGGGACGCCGAAAAAGTGGGAACAAATACCTTGAGACTTCCCACCAAATCGAAGGGGACGCCGAAAAAGTGGGAACATCTGCCTTGAAACTACCAACCAAATCGGAGGGGGCGCGGAAAAAGTGGGAACAAATACCTTGAGACTTCCCACCAAATCGGAGGGGTCGCCGAAAAAGTGGGAACATCTGCCTTGAAACTACCCACCAAATTGGAGGGAGTGCCGAAAAAGTGGGAACAAATACCTAAAAACCATATTTATCTTTAACCGCTTATTTATCCACCTGCCTGTTCGGAGGACATCAATCAAGGGTGCGAAGCACTTGCTGGGCCTTGACCGATGTCGTACGAGCGGGCACAATCGGCCCGCGGTTAAGGGAGCAGAAACATCGAGAAATGAGGCTGAACTACAGAAAATTTAGTAGACAGCCACGCAATTTCCATATGGAAATTACGCCTTCTTTTTGGTATCCTTATGTTCAGGTGTGTTCGCCGGGGATTCCGGCGTTTAAAGGAGATCAGTTATGAAGAAATTCCAATCGGGCACAAAGAAACTGCTGGCTGCCGTACTGGCGGCAGCGATGACCCTGACGGGGATCCCGGCGGAGGTATTCGCGGACGAATTCCCGGCAGGAGACATTTATGACACACATGCGATAATGGCTGAAGGAACCACCGCCGGCGATGACGAACTTGCCACGAACTACGGGACCGCCACCGGCGACGACGAGCTTGTCACGGCCGACGGGACCGCCCCCTCGTATGACGGAACCGACGGCGCGAAAGACCAGCCGACCGGTGTCGATCCAAACACTGAAGAGGACGATTTCTGCAGTGCGGAAGACCAACTTAACAGGGACGACACTATCGATGCCGACGCCCCTGACTACACCGAGGATGACGGCCTAACCACAGACGATGACCTCGCCACCCCGGCTGACGACATCACCCCGGCGGACGACATCGCCCCGGCTGACGACCTCACCGCGGACGAGATCCTTCCCACGGAAACGGAAGCTTCCGAAGAAGACAGCGCCGGAACCGATGCGCTTTCCGGAAAGCCCGATCCCGCGTCATATGATGAGGAAGAGGATTACGATACTGCGTACGCAGATGCCGAAAAGACCGTGGAAGGCCTCGGGATAAGCCCAATCACGGATCCCGAAATCCCCGCAAATGCAAACAGTGCATGGAGCGGCAGCTATGTTTGGTTCGGAGATAATAAAAACGAATACGGAAATTCCATAGATGCAAGATACAGGGTGCTCGATGCCGAAACGACGGAATACGGTGGCCGCACGATGCTGCTTGACAGCGACAAGATCGTGTATGCCAAACCGATGAACGAAGAGATCACGCCGGTCACCTGGGCGGAAAGCGATCTGAGGGAGCTTCTTAATCTTGATTATGTTGCGGATGAAAACGGAAACCGGACTCTTTGGGAGACTGCCCCGCTGATCCTCAATCCCATGGAATATAAAGCGGTAAGCATCAGCAGGATCGGGGCGGAGAGCCTTGATCCTTCGATCCCGGTTCCCACCGACGATGACCTTCCGTATTATACACAGTCTACCGCACTTTACGGAGACAGATTCTTCCTCCTCGATTATAAGGAAGCAATGAATCCGGCCTACGGCTACTTCCGGGGATACGGTTCACAGACCAGTCCTGTAGCAAGCCGTAAGAAGACCAGGCAGTATCTGGATAAGAAAGAAGGGGAATACTGGCTTCGTTCAGCCGTTTCCGGAAATTATACCAGATACGGCATCGTATCCGGCTACGGAAGCATTGACGGGACGGAAGAGCTGAATACGGATCCCGCTACACCGCCCGGCGTCAGCCCGGCATTCAATGTGGACCTTTCACGCATCGTCTTTTCCACGAAGGTTTCCTCTTCCAAGCCGGAGTATAAGCTCACGCTTCTGGATGATGAAACGGTAATAACGCTCGGAAGTGTCGAAAAAGAAGAAACCGTGTTTAAGATCTCGGCACATGTGGATACAGACCCGTGGATCAGCGAAGACCGGCTTCCTTCAAAGATTTCGGTGGCAGTGACCAACGGAACCTGGACGGCACAGGGCTGGAGCGATGGTGCAGAGCTCCTGCAGTATGAGGTACTCTATACGGCTCCGGAACCCGGATCCTTCAGCAGCGGAACGAGGACATTTGTCCTTGACGGCGGCATTACGGGTGAGCTCGGAACGGATTATCATATCTACCTTTTCGCGGAAGATGTGAACGGAGGAAAGGATACGGACTATGCGAGCAGACCTGTGGAACTTTCTCTCCATACGCATAAATTCACTGTGTCCGCGAAGGATAATACTCTGATCCTGACCTGCAGCGAGAAGAACTGCCCGCTCAAAAGAAGCAGGATGACGGCTAAGCTTCTGGCTCCGGTCTGCGACTGTTACGGTGACGGCGGAAGATTGGAGAACGGTTTCGCTGCGACGCTGGACTGTGAAGACTATCTGACATTCCTTTCGCTCGTAAAGGCCGATCGTCCGGACGAGACGGTGAAGGTCATGTATTCCGGAAGGAACGGCACGGATTATGAAGAAGACGATATTCCTCCGACCGATCCCGGTTACTATACGGCGAGCCTCAAGATCGGAAATAGCAAAGTGTCCGTGAATTACCGGATCAAGAAAGCACCGCTTGTCGTCAGTGCCAAGCCCATGGAGCTCACCTATGACACGGACCTTAACAAAGACGCGATCGAACTTTTGTATGAGGGCTTCGTGAAAGACGAGAACGCGTCTCTCATCAACAGTGACAATCTTGATTTTATCACAGACTATCACAACGGAGCAGATGCGGGCATCTATCATATCCGGCCAAAGGGGCTTCAGGATGATTGCTACAGCTTCATTTACCGGGATTCCGTTTTGACCGTGAAAAAAGATGTTCCCTGGATCACGCAAGAACCTGTCGGCTATTCCAATCTCGAATACACCGGCCGTTCTCAGGAACTCATCGACGCAGGAAAAGTGGAAGGCGGGCGCTTCTGGTATGCCCTGACGAAGTATGATGATTCGGCGGAGGCCCCCGAGTTCGATGCCGGCCGTAACGGCGTCTACAGTACGTCTGTACCGAGAGCGACCGATGCGGGAGATTACAGTATCTGGTGTTTTGTAAAAGGAGACAGGAATCATACGGATTCCGAAGTCTCCGATATAATTGTCACCATAGGGAAAACACCGATTGAATTTACAGATCGCAAGATCGTAAGGAACTATCCGCGTGGGACCGAGATCGATGAACGGATCGATCTGAATGACTATCTGCCGAAAGGCATCGCCCCTGATGACATAGAGTTTAATAAACCGGCACACGATCCGGCCGGGTTCTTTAAGGTACAACCTTCCCTGTCTGACGACGGCATCCTTACTTATACCGTAAGCGACGGGGCCTCTCCCGATTCGCCGGAAACCCTGGAGGTGAGCGTATACGATAAGCACGGCTATGGGCCACCCATGTTCACGTTTTACCTGTCAATGAGCATCAGCAATTTCGCGCTGAGTGAAGAGAACGGTGGGGCTTATACACCGGTAAAGACAAAGAACATCGTCAACGGTCAGAGCCTCCGGCTTTTCATGACGGATGAAACCGGAGAAAGAGTGGATGATCAGAAGATCATATGGACCAGTGAGAATCCGACGATCGCGTCGGTATCTCAGGACGGAAAGATCACGGCAAGGCGTGCGGGACATACGATCATCGGCGCGAAGCGGGAGTTATGCGATTCCGTGGAAGCGGAGTGTGAGATCGTGGTCACGGATGCGACTTCGAAGATCATAGCTTTGCGTTATGATTATGACATCGGTGTCGGATCTGATTACCTCTTAAACCCGTGGCAGTACCCAGCAACGGCTTCGGATAAGTTCATTTGGACGGTCTCCGACAAAGACGCGGTAATCCTTGTACCCGGAGTCTTCCAGGAGCTCCACGGTACGATAGGGGCAGACGGGAAAAGTATGATCTATGATCCGCCGGCATCGTATGTCTATGTCCGGGGAATCGCTAAGACCGCGCGCGGAAAGACGGTCAAGGTCACGGCGACCGCGACGGACGGAACCGGAAAGAAGATCACCTACCGGATCAGAGTGGGAAATCCCGTTGAAGAATTCACGGTTACGCCGAAAAAGGGAAAGAATAAGATCGCAGAGAGCATCAAGGTGGGAGAAAGCCTGACCGCGGATATCTCCTGGTCCGGGGAGAAACCCATATCAAAAGGGGTCTGGTGGACGATCAAACCGGAAGATCCGGACGAGACGGATGTGGCGCTGATCACTTCCGAGAAAACGGAAAAATGTGTTGTGAAAGGAAATCAACCGGGAAGGTTCAAGGTCGTGGCTAATCACGAGGAAAAGTTCGGCTACTCCTCATCCACGGAATACATTACGGTTTATCTTCCTATCAAGAAGGTTTCGCTTAACACGACTTCCGCGACGATCAGTACTTCGGCATCCGGACAGACCGTTCATCTTTGGGCGGACCTCGTCGCGGCAGACGGATCCAAGGGGGATTCCAAAGGTGGAGAAGTCGATCCGGATGATAATTATGTCTCTATCGTCGGCAGCAATGCCACCGGACCCGAAGGGCCGGGTTCTTCGCCGAAGGTGAAATTTGTCGTTCCGGAGGAGTATGCTTCCCTGATCGAAGTTACCCCCGACGGGCGGGTAATGGCGAAACCTGCCGCGGAAGGCGTAACCTATCCTGCCACGGCTTATGTGGAAGTTTATGTGAAAGCCTATGATTACAGCAATGAAACAAAACCCCTTCGCTGTAAGATCATGATACAGGATCAGAATCCGCTGAAAGGCGTGTCGCTTCCGAAGAAAATGACGATCGGACTGGATGATCCGGTTACGATCGAGGCTTCGCCGCTCCCGCTCAATTATGATGATGTGGTCACGGAGTACCGGTGGTCGGTCAGCGACAAAGACAGCAGGAAGCTCGCAGTCCGCTATGACAGGAATACCAACAAGGCGACTCTGATCGGGATGCAGAACGGGACGGCGTCCGTCACGGTGACCCTGATCGGGAAATCGGCCGGAGACAGGGTATTCTCCGCGAAAGCCACCTGCAAAGTGACGGTTAAGTCTTCCGTAAAGAAGGTCGTGCTGAAAAATGCTTCCACGCTCGAGAAAAACGGGCTCGTCGAGGGGAAGACCTATAAACTGAAGACCGCACTCAAACTGTCCGGAAAGGGCAAGGCAGCATCTTCCGCGCTCATCTTTGAAAGTTCGGATCCTTCCGTGGCGACCGTATCGAAAAAGGGGGTAATAACGGCAAAAAAATCGGAAAAGACCGTAACGATCACCGTAACCCCGGTATGCGCGCTGGGCGGTGACGGGGCTCGGGCGGCTTCTTCCGTTACATTCCGGACATATGCTCCCGTTGAACTCGTAATTATGAAGAGGGATTCTCTCAGTCTCGGAACGCAGGGCAGCGCGCGGATCGGAACCGTCGGTATCGATACATATGCATCCCGCGTTCAAGGGGAACCGACGCTCAAATGGACGGTGGATAAAAAGAGCAAATGTGTACGGCTCGGTACATTAAAGGAGGACGGCTCGGTAAATGATGCCGTATTCCTGGGCAGCCCCGGTGAAGCGGTCACGGTAAGGAAAGGCGATTCCCTGGCGGTCATGGCGGTTGCTCCGGGCGTTGTAAATCTGACCGGCGTAACGGTCGACGGTTCGAAGAAAAAGGTTCACTTAAAAGTGACGATCAGAGGTGAAGTGACGGGCCTGACCCTGAAGACCGCAAATGCGAAGAACGGCGTAAATGACATTACTTTGGACGATGACGAAAATACGGCAGGCGTCGTTGAATACAAGGGAACGCTGAAAGCCGGAAGCAGTCTGACCCTGAAGCCGCAGATCGAGATCGAGCATCTTTCGAGCTCGAAAAAAGATTATAAGAAGTATAAGAAATACACGGATACGAGCCTTTCCTACGCAAGTTCCGACCCGGCGGTCGCTTCGGTAAATAACAACGGAAAGATCACGGTCAGCAAGGATGCCGTTTCGGGCTCTGCGGTGACGGTCACGGTATCTTCCGCTGACGGACAAAGCAGGGCTTCGTACAGGATCACGGTGCAGTAAAGTTTCTCCGGCAGTATTTCCGGAAAGTGATAAGGGGCGGCTTCGGCCGCTCCTTTTTCATTTCCCCGAAAATGGCCCCCGGGGACGGGGTTAGTGGGCCATTTTTCGTTCAGACATACATACGGCGTCTTTCCGCGGACAGTATGTTCCCGGCACATGCTTACCGGCGACGCAAGCCACGGCAACGGAAAAAGCCCATATACGAAAGCCTTTTTCCGTGTGTCTTGCTGCCTCACGCAAATCGTGCCGGGGAACATATCAGATCCGCGGAAAGACGCCTGAAAATGACCCCCGGGGACGGGGTTAGTGGTCCATTTTTCCGAAAATGGCCCCCCGGGACGGGGTTAGTGGGCCATTTTCTGCGCTATGGCGCGGAACGGGAAAGTACAGTATACTATGGTTATGCGTTCAGGATAGAAAATGGGAGGAAAGCATATGATCACGGTTAATCTGTATTATAAAGGAAAAGACGGAGCGGCGAGGGCATTTGCCGAAGAGATGGAAGCATCGGGCATTGCCGGAAAGATCCGGGAGGAGCAGGGAAATCTTCGGTATCAGTATTTTCTGCCGATGGATGACCCTGAAACGGTCCTTCTTATCGACAGCTGGACGGATCAGGCGGCGATCGATGCACATCACGCTTCGCCGATGATGAAGCAGCTGGCCGGACTTCGTGAAAAATACGATCTGCATATGACCGTGGAACGGTTTGTCGGCGACGAATATGAGGCTGATCGCAAATATATCAGAAACTGACCGGAAACCTGCCGGGGAATGACCGGAAGATTTCCATGGAGGACGAGGCCGGATGATACAGGACATTTCACCCAGAAAACTGATAAACACATATCATAATATACTTCCGGAAGAGGGAGATCCGGTTTTTGTCTTTGATGAAGAAGGAAGGGTCCTGCTCGGGAACGAGGGGGGACGGATCGTTTTTACCCGTGCATCAGAGGCAAAGAAAGAGGAAACGGTTTATCTCTTCGCGATCGATGAGAAACGGTTTTTCCTTGCTCTTGACGGATACGAAAGTTCGGCAGAAGGGCGCAAAACCCCGGACAAGGATTACAGGATTCCGGAAAAAGGCTTTGAGTATTACACGATCCGTGAAGTTCGGGACAGATTTACGGAAGAATCCAATGCGGAACTCTATGCTGTTTTTACGGCGTGGCATCTGTGGAAATGGTATTCCGACAACCGCTTTTGCGGAAAATGCGGAAGGAAGCTGACTCTTGGTACGAAGGAGCGCTCGCTCATCTGCGCCGGCTGCGACAATACGGTCTATCCGAGGATCAATCCCGCTGTTATTGTCGGAGTAACGAAAGGCGACTGCCTGCTTCTTACGAGGTACAGGAGAGGATACGGACATAACGCGCTGGTGGCGGGCTTTACGGAGATCGGCGAGACTCTGGAGGAAACCGTGAAGCGGGAGGTGATGGAGGAGACCGGCGTAGATGTCACAAACATCAGGTATTACAAGTCTCAGCCCTGGGGAATGGCTCAGGATATCCTGGTGGGGTTCTACTGCGATGCGCTCGGTGACGCGAAGATCCGTATGGATGAAAACGAGCTGAAATACGCGGAATGGGTAAAACGAGAGGACATCGTGCTCCAGCCGAATAATCTGAGTCTGACGAATGAAATGATGCGGGTATTTAAGGAAGGCGGCCGGGTATAAGGGCTCTTTTGTGAATAGTTAATGCTTTTTTTAGATTAGCGGCAGATATTTTATTCTTATTATATTGATTTTCCGAAAATCCCTCAATTATAATCTTTGATAACAGGGTCAAAAGTCATTGACCGCGACAGGCTGGCCTGTCAGGAGAATAAAGGGGAGTAAAGTTTTGAACGAGAACAGTCCTGAAAAATACGATAACAATTCCTCTCAGGGAGGCTCCGGCGGAAGCGACCGCGGAAACTCAAACAGAGGCAACGGTTCCGGAAACGGAAGAGATCCGCGCAAGCAGGGCATCATTATGATGATCGTGGTGGCCCTGCTCTACATCTTCCTGTTCAGCGTTCTGATGAACGTGATCGGCGGGAAGTCGGAAGAGGAGATCACTTATTCGAAATTCATCTCGATGCTGGAGGCGGGCGAGATCGAATCCGTGGAGATCGATACGGACCGCATTTACATTACCGCCGTGGATACGGAGAAAAAATCCATCCGGGATCAGGCGGTCAGCATCTTTTTCTATATGCCGACAGGCGGAAGAGGTTCCGTCCGATATTATACGGGCAAGGTGGAAGAGGATGATACCCTGACGGCACGTCTGCTCGATGCCGGCGTTGAGGTGCAGGGCAAGGTGGTGAACGTCGGGACGATGATCCTGAGTTTCTTCATGTCCTATGTATTTCCGCTGCTCCTGATGTGGGGGCTCTTCAGCCTGCTCTTTCGGCGGCTCGGGCGTTCCGGCGGCGGGATCTTTAATGTCGGAAAATCCAACGCCAAGGTCTATGTTCAGAAAGAGACCGGCGTGACCTTCAAGGATGTGGCGGGCGAAGACGAAGCCAAGGAATCCCTGGTAGAAGTGGTGGATTTTCTGCATAATCCGGACAAGTATTCAAAGATCGGCGCGAAACTTCCGAAGGGAGCGCTCCTTGTGGGCCCGCCCGGAACCGGAAAGACTCTGCTGGCGAAAGCGGTGGCGGGAGAGGCGCACGTTCCCTTCTTTTCCCTTTCCGGATCGGATTTTATCGAACTTTATGTGGGCGTCGGCGCAAGCCGTGTCCGGGATCTTTTTAAAGAAGCGACAAAGAACGCGCCCTGCATCATCTTTATCGACGAGATCGATGCCATCGGCCGGAGCCGTGACTCCAAGTACGGAGGCGGCAACGAAGAACGGGAACAGACCCTGAACCAGCTCCTTTCGGAGATGGACGGATTTGATACCTCGAAGGGGATCCTCGTCCTTGGCGCGACGAACCGTCCTGAGATCCTCGACAAAGCGCTCCTTCGTCCGGGACGTTTCGACCGGCGGATCATCGTGGACAAGCCCGATCTGAAGGGGCGTGTGGAGATCCTCAAGGTGCACGCGAAGGATGTAAATCTCGATGAGACTGTGGATCTTGACGAGATCGCGCTTGCGACCTCCGGTGCCGTCGGCGCGGATCTTGCGAATATGATCAACGAAGGTGCCATCATGGCGGTACAGAACGGGCGAAGCTCCGTGAGTCAGAAGGACCTTTTTGCCGCTGTGGAGCAGGTGCTTGTCGGCAAGGAAAAGAAAGACCGGATCATGTCGAAGAAGGAGCGGGAGATTGTATCCTATCATGAGGTAGGGCATGCGCTGATCTCCGCTTTGCAGAAAAACTCGGAGCCGATCCAGAAGATCACGATCGTGCCGCGTACCATGGGGGCGCTCGGGTATGTGATGAATGTTCCGGAGGAGGAAAAGTATCTGGAGACCAAGGCGGAACTCCATGACCGTCTGGTCAGCCTTCTCGGCGGGCGTGCGGCTGAAGAGATCGTGTTCGGCGATGTGACGACGGGAGCGGCCAACGATATTGAAAAGGCTACTTCCATCGCGCAGAACATGGTGACCCGCTTCGGCATGTCCGAGCGTTTCGGCCTCATGGGCCTTGCAACGATCGAGAGCCAGTATCTCGACGGAAGCGCACGTTATACCTGTTCCGACCGGACCGTTGCGGATATCGATTCCGAGATCATGGCGATCCTCCGTCAGTGCTATGAAGAAGCGAAGACCATGCTTTCCGAGAACAGGGATGTGATGGAGCAGCTTGCAAAGCATCTGATCGAAAAGGAAACGATCTCCGGCAAGGAGTTTATGAAGATCTTCAGGGAGATCAAAGGCCTGCCGGAACCGGAAGAAGAAGCGGAAGATACCGCGGCGAAAAAAGCTGACGGGGGCGCGCCTGATCAGGGCAGCGCAGGCATTGCGGGATATGACAGATATGTCACCGATTCCACCGCGAACTCCGAACAGATGAAGACCAGGGAACGGATCGGGGAAGCGATCCGAAACGGCGGAGAAGATCATGCGGAAGGGCAGGAATCCTATCTCGGACGGAATGTGGATGTAACGGTGGACGAAACCTCCGGAGAAACTCCGGGGAACCCCGGGATCGCGGGACAGACCTTCGCACAGCCCGTACCGTCGAATGCGGGAACTGAGGGACAGACACCCGTACAGGACGTACCGCAGAATACGAAGGATACTTCAGCGGAAGAAAAACCCCGCTGGACCCCTCCTTCACCGGGACCCGAGCGCGACAGGGAAGGGGCTCCCCGCGGCCGTTTTTCGGATACTCCCTTCGACAGCCTGTAAAAAATGGCCCACTAACCCCGTCCCCGGGGGTCATTTTCGGAAAAATGACCCACTGACCCCGTCCCCGGGGTTCATCAGGCGGCTGACGCGGATCAGATATGTTCCCCGGCACGATTTGCGAGAGGCAGCAGGACACACGGAAAAAGGCTTTCGTATATGGGCTTTTTCCGTTGCCGTGGCTTGCGTCGCCGGTAAGCATGTGCCGGGAACATACTGTCCGCGGAAAGACGCCGTGTGTATGTCTGAACGAAAAAATGGCCCACTAACCCCGTCCCCGGGGGTCATTTTCGGAAAAATGGACCACTGACCCCGTCCCGGGGGTTCATTCTGGTGCTATGGCGGATTTCGATTTTCAGGAGGAACTGAAGAAGCTTCCCCACGAACCCGGCGTCTACATCATGCACGACGCGGAGGACAACGTGATCTACGTGGGAAAGGCAAAGGACCTGCACAACCGGGTCAGGTCTTATTTTCGTAAGATCACGGGCAGGGGTCCGCAGATCGACCGCATGGTCTCCCTGATCGAACGTTTCGAGTATATCATTACGGATTCCGAACTCGAGGCTCTGGTCCTCGAGAACAATCTGATCAAGGAACATTCCCCGAAATACAATACGATGCTGAAGGACGACAAGACCTATCCCTACATCCGGGTGACTCTTGGAGAGGAATACCCCAGAGTGATGATCTCCCGGACCATGAAGAAGGACAGGTCGAAGTATCTCGGCCCCTATTCCAATGCCACGGCGGTGAGGGATACGGTGGACCTGGTGAACCGGATCTTCGGCTTAAGGACCTGCAATAAGGTGATCCCGCGGGACATCGGAACGGGAAGGCCCTGCCTGAACCATCATATCGGGCGGTGCCTTGCGCCCTGCGACGGCAGAATAAGCGGTGAGGATTACCGGAAGAACGTGGAAGGCGCCCTGCGGTTTCTGAACGGTGAATACGCGGAGACCCTCCGGAACCTTCAGGCGAAAATGGAGGATGCCTCGGAGAGACTTGAGTTTGAGGAAGCGGCGGGATACCGGGATCTCATCCGGTCCGTCCGCGCGATCTCGGAGCGCCAGAAGATCACCTCTTCGGCGGGAGAGGAAAAGGATATCATAGGGCTTGCGGTAAGCGGTGAAGATGCCGTGGTCCAGGTCTTTTTCGTGCGGGACGGCAAGCTTATCGGCCGGGAACACTTTTATCTGACAAATGTGTCGGAAAATCCGGAGGTGGAGGAAGGACATACGGAGAAGCTCCTTTATGATTTCCTCGTCCGCTTCTATTCCGGGACTCCCTATATCCCGAAGGAACTCTTTCTTCCGGAGGAGATCCCGGACATTCCGGTGATCGAGGAATGGCTCGGGACAAGGAAAGGCTCCAGGGTCCGCCTCGTGATCCCGAAGATCGGACAGAAGGAAAAGCTTGTGGAGCTTGCCGTCAGGAACGCGGAGCTGATCCTCGAAAAGGACAGGGAGCGGATCCGCCGGGATGAGGCAAAGACCGTCGGAGCCGTCCGGGAACTGGGGGAACTCCTCAATATCGCGCCGCCCGGGCGAATGGAGGCTTTTGATATCTCGAACATCAGCGGGTTCCTGAACGTTGGCTCCATGGTGGTCTTTGAAAAAGGAAAGCCGAAGAAGTCGGATTACCGGAAATTCCGGATGAAGACCGTGGACAAACCTGATGATTATGCATGTATGAGAGAGGTCCTCGAGCGGAGGTTCCTGCACGGACTCGAGGAAAAGGAGCAGCTCAGGGAGCGGGAAATGGACGAGGAATACGGCTCCTTCACGAAATTCCCCGATCTTCTTCTTATGGACGGAGGCAAGGGACAGGTAAATATCGCGAAAAAGGTGCTTGAGGATCTGAAGCTGAACATTCCGGTCTGCGGAATGGTAA
>JAILLW010000023.1 GCA_024692955.1 Lachnospiraceae bacterium
ATCCTTCTTAGCTCCTTTCATTGATTTTCAGACGAAAAAAAGACGCTCTCTCCGGAATTCTCTGTTTTCCGAAAATAGCGTCTTCTATATCCTCAATATTCAATTCATGGTATTTTGACATCAAAAATCGCCAAAAATTGAAAGTGGCTTTTCGTCAGCGCCCCTCGATTCCGCTTCGCTGCATCTCGTGGCCTGTTGCTTCGCAACATATCCCACGAAAGAAAAATACCCCTTGGAATGCAAGCATTCCCGGGGTAATATTTGTTTCGTGGGCTGCGCCGACTCAGCTTATCAGCCTATCAACCAGTCGTACATCTCCATATACTTCTTCGCGGAGACATTCCAGCTGAAATCCGTGGCCATCGCGCGGTCTATAATCTTATTCCATTCCCGCTTCTTGTCATAATAGATCTTCTCCGCGTAACGGATCGTACCGAGCATCTCATGGGCATTGTAATTCACAAAGGAAAAGCCCGTACCTGTGGAATTGTACTCGTTGTAGGGCTCCACGGTATCCTTCAGCCCGCCCGTCTCGCGCACAATGGGAACGGTGCCGTAACGAAGGCTCATAAGCTGCGAAAGTCCGCATGGCTCGAAGAGCGACGGCATAAGGAAAGCATCGGAAGCCGCATAGATCTTATGGGAAAGCGGATCCGAGTAATAGATGTTCGCGGATACCTTGTCATTGTATTTCCAGTCAAAGTGGCGGAACATATTCTCATAGCGCTCCTCGCCCGTTCCGAGAACCACGATCTGTACTTCGTCATGGCAGAGCTCATCCATAATATACGCGATGAGGTCAAATCCCTTCTGATCCGTAAGACGGGATACGATCCCGATCATCATCTTCTTTTCATCGACCTTTAACCCGAGTTCCTTCTGCAGATCGGTCTTATTCTTCACCTTCTCCTTCCGGAAATTGATGGCGTTATAAGGATGCGGAATGTTCTTATCCGTGGCGGGATTAAACTCATCATAGTCGATCCCGTTTACGATCCCGCGAAGATCATGCTCTCTTGCTCTGAGCAGTCCGTCCAGATTCTCTCCGTAAAATGCCGTCTTGATCTCATCCGCATAAGTCTGGGAAACCGTCGTAATGGCATCCGCATAAACAATGCCGCCCTTTAAAATGTTCGCATCCTTATACGCTTCGAGCTTATCCGATGTAAAGAAATAGTCCGGAAGGCCCGTGATATCCTTCACCTCCTGAACGCTCCATTTCCCCTGGAACTTCAGATTGTGGATCGTCATGATCGACTTGATCCCGCGGAAGAATTCATTTCCCTGGAAGCGTTCCTTCAGATATACGGGAACAAGTCCGGTCTGCCAGTCGTGGCAGTGGATCACATCCGGGCGGAAATCGATGATCGGAAGGATGGAAAGAGCCGCCTTGGAAAAGAAGGCAAACTTCTCGATCTCGTAAAGCGCATTGTCGCCGTAAGGAGTGAAACCGCCGAAGAACATCTCATTATCGATGAAATAATACTTCACCCCGTCGACCTCGGCCTTCAGCACGCCGACATATTCGTTCTTCCAATGGAAGTCCATATAGAAGTGGGTCACATATTCAAGTTTGTCTTTCATTTCCTGCTTCATGCAGGTATATTTCGGGAGAATGACCCTGACATCGAAATATTTCTTGTCGATGCATTTGGGAAGAGAGCCCACCACATCCGCCAGTCCGCCCGTTTTGATGAACGGAACGCCCTCAGATGCGACAAACAGGATATTCTTCATAACCAACCTCCTTGAAACACTGCGTGTACGCAGATATTATAATTCAATTCCCATATCGATTACAAGATGATTGTCCGAATACGAAACCCCGGAAAGCGCGCCGTTGATCAGCGTCATCATCGGTTTCATATGGCCGATATCGCACTCAGCGATCACGGGTACCGAATGTTTTATCCCGGGTATGCAAAGCTCAGCCCCCATAAGATCAAGCCCCCCGATCTCTTCCCCGTGTACGGCCCTTCCGAAGAGAAATCCCGTGGCCCCCTCAAACCAGCCGGCTTCTTCCAGCTCCCACATGGCACGCCGGATCGAGAAGACATTCAGGTCGCAGGCTTCCAGATACCATATAATCCCGTCATTCCTGTAACGGTGCACAAATTCCGGCACCCTGTCAAACCGTGTGCCCGCAAGATTCGCAAGGCTGTCCAGGCAGCCTCCGAGCAGGCGTCCCTTCATCGAAAGCTTTTCTGCCGGCTTCAGTCCGTATGCATATCCTTCTTTGCCGTTGTCGGGCAAAAATCCACGCATAACGACCGGCTCCGTCAGATTATAGGGCGCAAGCGGGTGTTCCTCGTCCTTTACCGCCTCTTTCTCCCAAAGGTCATAGTTTTCCGCAACGAGTTTCTTACCCTCCAGAAGATCCAGTGCATCCGAAAGGGACCTGTGGACGGGGTCCATTCCGAAGGAAGATGCGCAGGGACCGTATATGGAAGCGGTATCGCAAAGGGTCGTCAGCAGAAACGTAAAATTCGTATTATCCGAATAGCCCATATACCACTTGGGCGCGCATTTCCCGATCCTTTCGAAATCAACTTCCGAGATCGTCTCGCACATAAGTTCCCCGCCGCCTGAGGATATAATCGCCTTTAAAGCAGGATCTTCGTAGGCTTCGGTAAGCTCCCTTGCGCAGGATGCCGGATCCGTGGAGATCCCGATCCCGTCGCTTTTGTAAATATTCGGGCCGGGCACGGCAAGATGCCCCCGCTCCTTAAAACAGTCACAGGCGTACCGGAATGCCGTTCTGTACGGTTCCGTCGCCACGGAAAATGACGGAGATACGATCCCGATGGGATCACCTTTTTTTATGAATTCCGGATAACGCATAAGTTCCTCCCTCTTAAGTCAGCTTTGCCTTCTGTATCAGATCCCTCGCGTTGTTGAGCGCAGCATCCGAGATTTCATCGGATCCAAGAAGTCTCGCCAGTTCCCGGATCTTTCCGTCATCGGTAAGCTCCCGGATCTTCGTCTTCGTTCTTCCTTCCTCCACGCTCTTTTCGATCACGAAATGGATATCCCCTTTTGCCGCGATCTGGGGAAGATGGGTGATCGCAAGAAGCTGATGGGACCGTGAAAGCCTCCCCATCATTCCCGCCACCTTGAATGCCGTCACACCGCTTATTCCGGCGTCGATCTCATCGAATACCAGAGTATGAACATCCTCCCGGTCAGCGAAGATGCTCTTCAGTGCAAGCATGATTCTGGAGAGTTCCCCGC
This sequence comes from Lachnospiraceae bacterium, assembly GCA_024692955.1. Taxonomy (GTDB): domain Bacteria; phylum Bacillota; class Clostridia; order Lachnospirales; family Lachnospiraceae; genus JAILLW01. Next base: position 3,232 of record JAILLW010000023.1, read on the forward strand.
CGGAAGCCACATTCTGCATCGGCCGCAGTTCTTCTCCCGCATTAAGGCAGATCAGAAACTCCGCTTCGTCATAGCCGTTCGCGCCGATCTTTTCCTCATCGGAGGTGATTTCGATCCGGAAGCGAACCTCCGGGAAATTCAGGGAGTGCAGTGATTCCGTAAGCTGTTTTTCAAGCTGAGGCGCCGTTTTCTTACGGATATCGGAGAGTTCCCCGCAAAGTGACAGGGCCTCTTTGAAGGTTTCTTCCAGATCCTTCCTTACCTTCCTGACCAGTTCATCATGATTTCGCAGTTTCGAAAGCGCTTCTTCCTTCTCCTTCGCGCTCTCAAGAACGGAAGCGATGCTCCCTCCGTATTTGCTCTTCAGGCGGTTTATCAGATCAAGCCGTTCTTCGATCTGCAGGAGTTCCCCGCCGTCAAAGGTCAGAGAATCCAGATAGGAGGATGCGGATCTTTGAAAGCCCTGAAGCAGATCCTCGATCTCGGAAAGTTCATTCCGGAATTCAGTGATCCGCTCGTCATAGCCCTCCGCCTGGGAAAGCTTCTGAAGCGCTCTTCCGATCAGGGCAAGAGCCCCTTCGCCATCCTCTCCCGTACAGGCAGACGCCCCGGTCACGCTCTCTTCGATCCTTTGCATATTGTTAAGAAGGCGGTATCTTTGTTCAAGTTCCTCGTCTTCACCTTCCGAAAGCGCGGCGTCCGCGATCTCCTTCAGCTCAAAATCCAGAAGATCCGCCTCTCTTTCTCTTACCGTCTCGTCCCCGGAAAGCTCTCTCTCCTCTTCCTTCAGGGCATCCAGTTTTTCCTTTACGCTTTTCAGTCTATCCTTTACAGGCTGAGACTTTCCGGCTGAAAAGTCATCGATCAGTCCGAGATAGTTACTCTTTTTAAGGAGTGACTGATTTTCATGCTGACCGTAAAGATCGATCAGGATCTCACCGGCCTTCATCAGCAGCGAGGAAGGCACCGTCTCCGCGTTTATCCTGCAGACACTGCGGCTGCTCATGATCCTTCTTGACAAAACGACGGTTCCGTCATCTTCCACCGGGATCCCGAGGGCCTCGATCCTCTCCTTTTCCCTCTCATTCACGGAAAAGACGAGTTCCACCAGAGCATACTCCTCCCCTGCCCGGATTACATCCTTCCCCGCTTTCAGTCCGAGGGCATAATTGATCGAGCCGAGGATGATCGACTTCCCGGCTCCGGTCTCGCCCGTCAGGACATTGAAACCGTCTTTGAATGACACCTCTTCCTCTTCGATGAGTGCCAGATTTTTTACATGCAAAGATTCAAGCAATGATCACTAATCCTCTATGGCCGCGCGGATCTCTTCTTTTACTTTCGCCGCGTCACCCGCCGTTTTCAGTGCCATCATGATCGTATCATCTCCCGCGATGGTGCCTACGATCTCCTTAAAGCGCATGGCATCGATGGAGGCCGCCACCGCCATTGCCATACCGGGAACGGTCCTTACCACCAGCATATTCTGCGCGGTGTCCATGGAAAGAAAGCCGTCTTTTAATACGCGAAGATACTTGTCGGAAAGATAATGCTCCGATTCTTTAAGGATCGCGTATTTCTGACCGCCTCCGCTCTTTGAGATCTTCGTGAGTTTAAGTTCCCGGATATCCCGTGAGATCGTGGCCTGAGTGACCGGAAAGCCTTCCTTTTCGAGAAGCCCCACCAGTTCCTCCTGTGTCTCGATGTCAAGGTTCTCCACGAGTTCCCTGATCTTGATATGTCTTGCTTTCTTCATTCCGATGCGTCGTCCTTCAGTTTCTTCCTCAGGGTCGTGAGGAAGCTTTCCTGCCTTAGTTTCACAATGCCTGTCGTTTTTTCGGATGCGCGGATAAGTACCCTGTCCCCCGTCTTCAGTCCCACCTTGTGGGAGCCGTCAAAGATTGCCTCCATGATCTGTTCGGAACCGTCCCTTGCATGATCGATGTGGATCTCCACCTCATCCTCTTCGGAAAAGAGGATGCTCCGGTCGTGCATCGTATGCGGACAGATCGGTGTCAGCATGATCATCCTGGAAACGGGATTGATGATCGGGCCGCCCGCGGAAAGGGAATAGCCTGTAGATCCCGTAGGCGTGGCCGCTATGATACCGTCAGAATGATAGCGGTTGATCAGGAGTCCGTTGATATATACGGAAAGGCACAGGATCTTCAAAGAGCCCTTTCTGGTGATCACGATATCATTCAGGGATGCATGCTGATCGATTCTCTCTCCTTCGGAAAAGATCCGTCCGCTGATCATCATCCTCTCTTCGATCTGATAATCATCCGCCAGCATGCGGTCAAGCGCTTCATAGACCTCGCCCTGATTGATCTCGGAAAGAAAGCCGAGGGTCCCGAAATTTATCCCGAGAAAAGGTACGGACGCGTCGGAAAGATCATTGGCAGCCTGAAGCAGCGTTCCGTCCCCTCCGAGAACGATCACGCAGTCCGTGTCCTTCGGAAGCTGTCTGATATCCGTATACCCCTCTTTCATAAGGGACGGATCCGTCTGATCGATCACACAAGTGGCTCCGTGCTCCGTAAGATAGCGGTGAATATCCGCGGAAACCTCTCTGGTCCCTTCCTTTTCCCTATTGATGATCACAAAGAAATGCTTCATTTGTTCTCCTTACCGTTTCTTCCGCCAGACTCAGGATCTCATCCTTCCTGTCTTCTCCGGGATCCTTTCCCAGATAAAGCAGATATTCGATATTTCCCTCCGGTCCCCGGATCGGAGATCCGTCAAGGCCGAGTATCGAGAATCCGGTATCCGCGGCGCAGTTTACCACTTTTTCGATCACGGAAAGATGCACCGCCGGATCCCTCACAACTCCCTTTTTGCCGACGGACTCCCGGCCCGCTTCAAACTGGGGTTTGATGAGGCATACCATCTTCCCATCGCCGGAAAGGATCCGGCAGGCGGGAAGCAGGATCTTGTCAAGAGAAATGAACGCAACATCGCAGGCTGCAAAAGAAGGAGTCTCCGGCAGATCCTCCGGCGTAAGATACCGGAAATTTGTCTTTTCCATTGAAATGACACGCCCGTCATTTCTCAGTTTCCAGTCGAGCTGTCCGTATCCCACATCGATCGCATAGACCTTCGATGCTCCGTTCTGAAGAAGACAGTCCGTAAAGCCTCCCGTTGAGGCACCGATGTCCATGCAGATCCGGCCGTTCACATCGATGGGAAATACCTCAAAGGCTTTTTCCAGTTTCAGCCCGCCCCTGCTCACATATTTAAGAGACGGCCCTCTCACCTCGATGCCGATCCCTTCTTCTTCAAAGGTCGTTCCGGCTTTGTCTTCTTTCTGCCCGTTCACATAGACAAGCCCTTCCATGATGAGCGCTTTTGCTTTCTCACGGGAGGGTGCCAGCCCTTTATTCACCAGGATCAGATCCAGTCGCTGTTTCATCGTTAAAAAGGCCGCTCTCCGAGGATCCTTTCGGTAATGCTGTCGGGATCGATCTTAAGATGCTTCTTGAGAACATCCACATTTCCGTGTTCAACATAATCATCCGGGAGAGCGATCGTAAGGAGTCTTGCCGGGTTGTCGAGCGTGTCAAGATAGCTCCTCACCTGCTCACCATAACCTCCGGAAGCGACATTCTCCTCCATCGTAACCACAAGCCGGTGATTGTCGGATGCCCATTTCACCGCAAATTCATCGATCGGCTTCGCGAATCGCGCATTTACGACACTGCATTTCAAGCCTCGCTCCCGAAGGCGGGTGCGCACTTCCTCGGCCGTTTCCACCATGGATCCCAGCGCAAGCAGGCAGATGTCCCCTTCCGCGAAAAGAAGCTCCGCCTTTCCGTACTGAATCTCGGCACGCACCTCCGACAGTCCGGCATAGGCTTCTCCTCTCGGATACCTGATCGCCACCGGTCTGTCCGCCGTGATCGCCCACTTCAGCATATCCGAGAGCTCCCATTTGTTCTTCGGCGCCATTACCGTCATATTCGGGATCGAACTGAGGTAGGACAGATCAAAGATCCCCTGATGCGTCTCACCGTCCGCTCCCACGATCCCGGCCCTGTCCACAGCGAAGATCACCGGAAGCTTCTGAAGGCATACATCATGCAGGATCTGATCGTAGGCACGCTGAAGGAAAGAAGAATAGATCGCCACTACCGGCCGGAGGCCCGCCGCCGCAAGCCCCGCGGCAAAAGTCACCGCATGCTCCTCCGCGATGCCCACGTCAAAGAAACGGTCCGGATACATATTCCGGAAACGCTTCAGGCCGGTTCCGTCCGGCATGGCCGCAGTGATCGCCACCACCCGCTCATCCCGGGCTCCGAGTTTGCACATGACAGTGGAAAAGATATCCGTATAGGCCGCCTTCCCCTGCTTCAGCGGAAGCCCGGTCTCCACGTCAAAGGGACTGGTCCCGTGGAACCTGGCCGGATGCCTTAATGCCGGTTCGTAGCCTCGCCCCTTCTGGGTGATCACATGTACGATGATCGCCTTTTTACGGCGTCTTGCCTCCTTAAAGGCACGGACCATGGCATTGATGTCATGTCCGTCCACGGGGCCCAGATACGTAAGCCCCATATCCTCAAAGAACATTCCGGGCACCACAAGCTGTTTCAGAGAGCTTTTTACCTTCCGGACGGAGTCCACTACCTTGCCGCCGGGAGGCAGATCCTTGATCTTGTAATAGATGTCATCCTTGATGTCCAGATAAAGATCCGAAGTCCGGATGCTGTTCAGGTATTTACTCATTCCGCCCACGTTCTCGGAAATCGACATATTGTTGTCATTAAGGACAATGATATAATTTGTCTCAAGCTTCGCAGCGTTGTTCAGCGCTTCATAAGCCATTCCTCCGGTAAGGGCGCCGTCTCCTATCACCGCAACGATCGTTTCATCCGTTCCTTTGATGTCGCGGGCAGCAACAAGCCCCAGGCCCGCGGAGATCGAAGTGGAACTGTGGCCGGTATTAAAGCAGTCCGCTTCCGACTCTTTCGTCTTGGGAAAGCCGCTCATGCCGCCGTAGCTTCGAAGATGATCAAAGCCTTCCTTTCTTCCGGAAAGAAGCTTATGGGTATAGGACTGATGCCCCACATCCCAGACGATCTTGTCCTCAGGAAGATCAAGAAAAAGGTGAAGCGCCATCGTAAGTTCCACCGCGCCGAGATTGGAGCCCAGATGTCCTCCGCTCTTCGAGATCTTCTCAATGAGAAAGTCCCGGATCTCCTGCGCGAGTTTCTCATAATCCCCGGGATCCACCTTTTTGATATCATTCAGTTCTTTTATCGCATCTAAGATCATTTTTTCCACCATCCCCGGAAAAACTATTTCCTCCGGTTGATCAGCGTCTCCGTCAGCGTCATCAGGAAGCTGGCATCCGTCCTCTGTTCATCCGCGGTATCCTGAAGGATCAGGATCGCCTCCTCCGAAAGAGACTTTACGGTGGCCTGTGATTCCTCCAGTCCATGGAGTCTTACATAGGTCTGCTTTGCGTTCTTTTCATCGGAACCTGTTTCTTTTCCGAGTTCTTCGGTGGTTCCGGTCATATCGAGGATATCATCCTGAATCTGGAACGCTATCCCGATATCTTCACCCGCACGCTCCATATCCGCGATATCCTTGTCCGATCCGCCCGCAAGCACGGCTCCGATCATCATGGAAGCCTCGATCAGCGCAGCAGTCTTGTTTTTATGGATATAAAGCAGCTTCTCCTTACTGACATCCCTGTCATTTTCGGAAAGGACATCTACGGTCTGCCCTCCGATCATTCCACGGACTCCGGCCTTTTCGGAAAGGATCTTCAGGGCCTTTGCGATCCGCGGATAATCCTCCTGCGTTTTTACCATATCAAAGGCACCCGAAGCGGTTTCAAAAGCATAGTTCAAAAGAGCATCGCCCGCGAGAATCGCCATTGCTTCTCCGTACTTTTTCCATACCGTTTCCCTGCCGCGGCGGAGTTCGTCATTATCCATTGCCGGCAGATCGTCATGGATCAGAGAATAGTTGTGGATCATCTCGATCGCTGCCATAAAAGGCTCGATCACACGCTCTTTTCCGCCGAACAGCTTGTAGCATTCCTTCATGAGAACGGGCCTTAGTCTTTTCCCGCCCGACATTGCCGCGTACTGCATGGCATCGAGCACCTTTTCCTCATATCCCTCCGCTTCGGGAAGATAAACGTTGAGGATGCTCTCCGCGTATCTTCGCTTCATCTCCAGCGTATCGTTAAAGTTCATCGTCACCACTTCCTTCCTCAAGCACACGGATCTTCTTTTCCACGGTATCCACCGCTTCGTTGCAACGCTTAAGGAGCTCCATGCCCTTCTGATACTCGGTGAAAGAATCCTCAAGTGAGATCTCCGGATCCTCCAGCCTTTCTATGATATCATCGAGTGATTCAAATGCTTCTTCCAGTACGAATTCATCAGCCATTCTTTTCACCGCTTCCTTTCCTCATAAACCCGGGGGCTTCTTCCACGCTCTCCACTTTCGCGTTCAGGATCCCGTCCGATACATAGATCTTCAGCCGGTCCTCCGGTCCGATGTCCCGGATCGACGATACCGTCTTTTTCTCTTTTTCCACATAGCCGAACCCCTGATTCAGTTTGGCAAGAGGGGAAAGCCCGTTCAGTTTTTCGATCAGGATCGAAAGTTTATGCCTCCGGTCCTTCAGTTTGTTCTCCATCGTGTCGGAAAGCCGTTCCGAAAAGCGGGCAAGGACCATACGGTTTTCCATAAGCTTCATTCCCGGGCTCAGCCGCTTAAGATTCGCTTCGAGCGCTTTCATCCGGCTTTTTTCAAGACTGATCTTATTCTTTACCGAACGTCCGAGGGTCTCCCGGATATGTTCAAGCTTTGCTTCGAATTCCCGATAATCGTAAACGGCAAGTTCCGCCGCCGCCGAAGGAGTCGGCGCCCGGAGATCCGCAACGAAATCAATGATCGTCGTGTCCGTCTCATGGCCCACTGCCGAGATCACCGGAACCGTACAGTCAAAGACCGCCTGCGCGATCCGTTCGGAATTAAAGACCCAGAGGTCTTCCATGGATCCCCCGCCTCTTCCGACGATGATCACATCGACTCCCATCTTCTCAAGAGTTTTGATCCCGCGGATGATCCCGTCCGCGGCAGCCTCCCCCTGTACCCCCGTCGGATAAAGGATCAGCTGAACATACGGATTTCTCCTTCCCGCCACGTTCCGGATGTCCTGGATCACGGCGCCGGTCGGTGCCGTCACGATCCCCACATTCCGGACATACTTCGGGATGGGCTGCTTATACTCCTCGGCGAACATCCCGCTCTCTTCGAGCCTGTTCTTCATCTGAAGAAACATCTCATAGAGACGGCCCGCTCCTTCCTGCACGATCTCCTCGGCATAAAGGCTGTAATTCCCGTCCCGTTCAAAGGCCCGTATTGCCCCGGTAACGCGGATCTCCATTCCTTCCTCAAGGCGGAATCTCAGCCCTTCCTCACGACTGCCCTTAAACATAATGCAGTTAAGGACGCTCTTCTCGTCCTTGATCGCAAAGTAAATATGGCCGGAAGAATGATATTTCACGGAACTGACCTCACCTTTAACGGCAAGGGAACCGAGTATGAAATCCTCCCTGAACATCCCCGCGATATAGGAATTTATCCTGCTCACGCTGTATACGTTCATACGTGATCCTCGGTAAAAATCTCAGGCATACTTGGCAAGGATCCCGTTGATAAAGGACGCGGAGGATGTGGGACCGTATTTTTTCGCAAGTTCCACCGCCTCATTGATCGCGACTCCGGTAGGGATCTTCTCGTCAAACCGGATCTCGAAAACCGCAAGCCTGAGGATCGCAAGTTCGACTTTTCCGATCCTCGTCACATCCCAGCCCTCAATGTTTTCATTCAGGCTCTCGTCGATCTGCGGAAGTTCGGCAAAGATCCGGTTCACCCTTTCCTTTACCTCGCCGAATTCCTTTTCGGACATGGCAGGTTCCTCATCAAAGAAAAACTCCTCCTGCTCCGGCATATCCCCGGGATCATGAAATTCTACACGAAAGAGCAGCTTGAAAGCATACTCACGTAACTGGCTTCTCGTCATCTTATTTCGCCTGAAGGTTCACGCCGGCCACACGGATGTTTACATCCGTCACTTCAAGACCGGTCATGCTTTCGATCATCTGTTTGATCCTGTCCTGTGCCTTCTGGGATACGGTCGGAATATTATAACCGTAGTCCACAATGATGCTGGCATCCGCGGTCACGTTCTTGTCAACGATGGACACGCGCACACCTTTCTGGGGATTCCGGAGCCCGACTTTCCTGAAGATCCCGTTTCCCACATTTCCCGCCATTGCGTGAACGCCCTCCACTTCCAGCGCGGCGATCCCGGCGATCATCGCCACCACGTCATCCGCGATCCGGACGCTTCCGTGCTCAACATCCTCACGTAAGGCATAATTCAAGTTTTCCGTGATCGGTTTTTCCATAGTTCCTCCTTTGTCTTACAGATAAAACACCATATAGGTAAAATCTCTGTTTTCCGTATAGGTTATACTTGTTTTCCCCCCGGTTACAAAATCAAAGATGCGCTGTTCTTCGAGAAGATATTTTTTCATATCCTCATATGCGGCCTCATCCGCCATTTTAATGGGGACAAAGGTTCTTCCTTCAGCATAGGCTTTCTTAAAGAGGGCGGAAAGCTGATCCTTATCCGTCTCCGTAAAGTAGGAGCCTTCCCTGACGAAATAATTGTCCTTCAGGGACGCGCACAGCGGCAGGTTCACGCTTCCGTCAAAGGTGTGATTCTTCTCGATCTCCTCTGTTGTGATAAGAAGAAAGCAGTAATTGATCGGCGGATCATCCTTCGAATCCGAAAGCCCTTCCGCTTTCGCATAGGAGCAGTCTCCCCAAGTTGGATCCACATAGTACCAGGCATCATTGCATTTCACGAGATTCCAGGCATGTCCGTCTCCGCCGGTCATTGTCCCGAGGACGAGGGTTGCTTCCATCCCGCTTTTCCGGAGGAGATACTGCATCGTTTTCGCATATCCCGAGCAGACGCTCCGCCCGTTCGCGATCACGGATATCATCGACTGGTTAAAGGGAGCTGCCGTATCATACTCCGTCCTGTTGATGATATACTCATAGGCAAACTTCACGATCCGGTACTGATCCGAAAGATCCTCGCCCGAGGTCTTAAGAGCGTTCAGGAAATCCGCCGTATAGCGGTCGAGCATGTCCTGATAGACCGCGATCCTTGCCTCATCCATTGTATAGGATCCCGTGAAAACGATCTTTGACGGCTCATCACCCGTCAGATAAAGGACGTAACTGTATCCCTCCGCGTAAAAGATCTCCGGGTGGTCGTTCATCACATATTTGAATATCCGGTCAAGCGCATCCTTGTCGAGGATGTCGATCCTGACCTTCTCCAGCCGGCCGGTAAGGATATAACAGATCTGCGCGTATACGTACTTCTCTTCTTCGGAGAGCCATTCGTAATAATACAGGCCCTCCATCTCCTTCTGGAGGTCACGGATCTCGCTCTCAAAAAGGCGAAGCTCGTCTTCACCGTCTTCTTCCTGCTCTTCTTCTTTTTCACCGTTATCCGCTTCCGGTTTGATCCGGACGATCTTTTCGGTGCCTTCCATCAGTTTCGAAAGAGCATTTTCCTTTTCGGAAATGACCGTCTCTTCTTTTGTTGTATCTGCTTTCGTTACGTCCGAGTCATACTCTCCGGTAATGTAGGTAAGCGCATCACAGCCGCAAAGCAGCGTCGCGGCGAGTAAAACGGCGGCGATCCGGACGGCATGTTTCAGTCTTCTCACGCGTTCTTCCCGTTTGTCAGTCGGTCTTTGCCGAATTCGCTTAAGATAAGCCCCTCGTTCCGTTCAAGAACCATCTTTACGCTCCAGCTGTTGATGAAAAGGAGGAGCGGATTGCCCTTCAGGTCGCGGATCTTCTTCATATCGGAAGTGCCGACGATCTTCGCGACATCGATATTCTCATTTTCGATCCAGCGGATATGCTCATAGGGCAGATTCTCCAGAAGGATCTCCACGTTGTATTCGTTTTCAAGACGGTATTTCAGAACATCGAACTGGAGGACGCCTACTACGCCCACGATGATCTCCTCCATACCGGTATTGAATTCCTGAAAGATCTGGATCGCCCCTTCCTGCGCGATCTGTTCGATCCCCTTTATGAACTGTTTCCGCTTCATGGTATCGATCTGGCGAACCCTCGCGAAATGTTCGGGGGCGAAGGTCGGGATCCCCTCATAGCGGAAATTCTCCTTCGGAACACAGATCGTATCCCCGATGGAAAAGACACCGGGATCAAAGACGCCGATGATATCGCCGGCATAGGCTTCCTTCAGGATCTTTCTCTCATCCGCCATGATCTGCTGGGGCTGCGAGAGCCTCATCACCCGGTTGCCCTGTACATGGCGTACTTCATCGGCGGCATCATATTTGCCGGAGCAGATTCGCATAAATGCCACCCTGTCCCGGTGCGCCTTATTCATATTCGCCTGGATCTTGAAGACAAATGCCGAGAACTCGTGCTCCACGGGATCAATGACACCGATGTCACTTTTTCTCGCCAGAGGCGCGGTGGTCATTTTCAGAAAATGCTGAAGGAAGAACTCGACTCCGAAGTTCGTAAGGGCCGAGCCGAAAAAGACGGGCGTAAGTTCGCCGCGCTGTACCTTTGAAAGGTCAAATTCCGCAGCAGCACCGTCGAGAAGATCGATCTCATCGAAGAGTTTTTCATAGGCCTGATCGCCGATCACGGACTTAAGCTCATCCGGATCATCGGTGGAGATTTCATGAGAGATACCTTCCTTCGTTCCCTTCTCCGTATCGGAATAGGTGATCACAAGGCTCCTCTCTCTGTCATAAACGCCCCGGAAGGATTTCCCCGAGCCGATGGGCCAGTTAACGGGGCAGGTCTCGATCCCGAGCTCCTTTTCGATATCATCGAGCAGTTCGAAGGTATCGTTCGCGTCGCGGTCCAGTTTGTTGATAAAGGTAAAGATCGGGATGCCGCGCATTCCGCACACTTTGAAAAGCTTTCTCGTCTGGGCCTCCACACCCTTGGACGCATCGATCACCATCACCGCGGAATCAGCCGCCATCAGCGTCCGGTAGGTGTCCTCCGAAAAGTCCTGATGTCCCGGAGTATCCAGGATGTTTATGCAGAAATCGTCGTACTCAAACTGAAGCACGGAGCTCGTTACCGAGATTCCCCTCTCCTTTTCGATCTCCATCCAGTCGGATACGGCATGACGCGCGGTCGCTTTCCCTTTCACACTGCCGGCCAGATTGATCGCTCCTCCGTAGAGAAGGAACTTTTCCGTCAGGGTCGTCTTTCCGGCATCCGGGTGGGATATGATCGCGAAGGTACGTCTGCGCTCTATTTCTTTTTCAATGGTAGCATTCATATCATACAGTCCGCCAAACAGCAGGAAAACGGTTACAGAAGGCTTTCGCCGGCAATCTTTCCGGATACGCCGAGTTCATGGAGAACGGTCGCTCCGATGTCCGCGAAAGTCGTTCTTGTGCCGAAGTTTTGTGGCTTAACCCCGTCCCCGTAAATGAGAAGAGGCACATATTCCCGGTCATGATCCGTTGAGGGAGTTCCGGGATCGCAGCCGTGGTCCGCAGTGATCATCAGAATGTCGCCCTCTCTCATCCGGGATGTGATCTCGGGGAGGCGCTCATCGAAATGGGTAAGGGCTTTTGCATAGCCTTCGGGATCATTGCGATGACCGTAGAGCATATCATAATCGACGAGATTCACAAAGCAGAGCCCGTCAAAATCCTTTTCGAGGTATTCCACCGTCCGGTCGATTCCTTCATCATTTCCGGAGGGTGTATAAACATATTCCGTGATCCCGCGTCCCGCGAAGATGTCATTGATCTTTCCGACGGAGATCACATCCTTTCCGGCCGCCTTCAGCACGTCGAGCATCGTCTCTCCGGTAGGTTCCAGCGAAAAATCATGCCGGTTTCCCGTCCGGTAATAGGATCCGCTCTCTCCTAAGAAGGGGCGCGCGATCACACGGCCCACCGCATGAGGTCCCGAAAGGATCTTTCTCGCGATCCTGCAGTATTCATAGAGTTTTTCCAGAGGAACGACCTCTTCATGCGCGGCGATCTGGAAGACACTGTCCGCTGACGTATAAACGATCAGATCTCCTGTCTTTACATGCTCATCACCGTATTCGTTGATCACCACCGTGCCGGAATACGGTTTATTGCATAGAACTCCCCGTCCGGTCGCCTCCCGAAAGGCATTCAGCACTTCTTCCGGGAATCCCTCCGGATAGGTCGGAAGCGGATTCGGAGAGATCAGACCGGCGATCTCCCAGTGGCCGATGGTCGTATCCTTTCCCATGGAGCGTTCCGCCATCCTTGCGTATGCACCCGTCGGGGCATCGGCCGGCGTACGGTAGTCCATACCGTCAATATTGAAAAGTCCCATTTTTGTCATGTTCGGGACGGAAAAATACGGTGTCGAAGCGCAGGTTCTCATGGTATCGGCGCCTTCCGAATTGAATTCCTTTGCGTCCGGCATCGCTCCGATCCCGACACTGTCAAGCACGATCAGAAATACTCTTTTTGCCATATCACACCTCCTACGTAATCCTTCCTATCATAGCATATTCCGGCATCAAATAAAAGCAAAAGGCCGTATCAGGTCCTTACTCCGATTCCGTTGACCTCGACCTGATCCGTGATCTCGATCACGAGGCATTTCCGACCGTCGATGATCTCGGTACGGACAAGATCGCTCCGTTCCGGATTGACTTTTATCACCACATCCGGTGTCTTCACCTCATAGGACCGGGTATTATGAATATTTCCTGCGAAGAAGGAGGCCTCTTCCCCCGCCTCTTCATCATAGATCCTGTCGAAATTCTCCATATGTTCTTCATCGACCCCCGATCGTTCGAAAAGCTTTCTGACCTCCTGTTTGTCAAGGGTAAGGGGCTCGGCGATCTCGCGGTTCTTATGATCCGTCTCCATCTCGGTCAGATTCTCATGAATGTTCGAAACGGCTTCATAATCGGTATTATCCCCGAGGGTCTCCTCGATCAGGCGCCGGAAAGTCTCCTTCTGGGTTTTGGCGGAAAGATTTAAGGGGACCCCGATGATCCTGTCCGCCAGTTCCGTATGCTGTTCCTCGGAATCCTTTATGTAGTACATAATGCCATGGATATCCGCCGTCCGGTCGTTAAACGCGGGGAAAAGGAACCCGGCGTCGGGCAGTTCCACGACCCAGTCGCGGATACGGTTCCGGAAGATGTTCTCGTCACTGTCGTAGCTGAGACCCGGCTTGGAAAGCGTGACGGGACAGATCGTGCAGAGGATATAATCATAGACCAGATCGGAGGCATCCTCGTTCAGGATGTTGTCCGTCGTCTTGCCGGGGATGTCATAAACGTCCGTCACAAGAAGGATCAGATAATTCCCCACATAATCGTAGGTTTCGATCACGCGCTCATAGAATTCGTTAAGAAGCGCCTCGTCTTTCAGTTTGGAGTCGCGAAGGCGGAGCAGGAATTCCTGTGTTCCTCCCTCGGCTTCCGCTTCCGTCGGAAAATCGAGGCTGAGCGCCGTTTTCCCGAGCTGCCCCGAGAGGGCCTTCCTCAGGATTTCAAAGTACTTGTAGGTCTCCTCCTCGGGAATGCTGTGAAATGCTTCTCCAAAAGTCATCTTCACGTTCTTGTCGCCGTCCACATAGCAGCCTGCGATCCTGCTCACGGAGCAGGTCCTCGGAGTAAACTGTTTCTTGATCTCATTCAGTTCCGGTTTGATCATTTCTCTCCCTTTCATAAAGAAAAAATGGCCGTGAAAAAAGCCATTTTTTCTGCGTCGTCTTTTTCTTGGTACGGTTTATGCCGTGAACAGATCACGATACCAGGTAAGCGCTCCGCAATATGCCGCATAAACCACATCGGCATCCATTTCCTTAAGGAGCATGATACGGTCGATCTCTCCCCAGGAAGCGCTCTCATAGGCAATCATAAAGGAAAGCACTTCGGCGAACTCGCCCGTCCTGTCGATGAGCGCCTTCTCGATCTGCTTGGAAACCTTGACCTTCTTCAGCGCGTCTTCCATCTTCATATCGAGGATGATATCAAGTACGGAAAACAGCCCCATTAAGAAGAGTTCGGAAGCCTGTCCCGCAAGATCGAAGCTCGCAGCCAGATTCTCGGCGAACTTCGCGCGAAGCAGGGAAACTCTCGTTACCTCGTTCGGCTTGTCCGCGCAGAGCTGGTTCGTAACCGCCGTATTGATCCATTTCTTTAATTCGCGCTGTCCGAGCATCGCCGCCGCGTGGCGGATCGAAGTGATCTCGGAATTTACCGCCATCCTGTTTACCATACGGAGCAGTTCGATCACGAGCGCGGTGTCGCGTCCGATGACATCCGCCGCCTTGGTGAGGTCGAAATCAACATCATTGACCACATTCAGGAGTTCGATGTAGTTGACCTTCAAAGGAGCGACCTCCGTCTCACCCTTCGTCACGGGCACACGGTAAAACTCGCCTTCATAAAGAGTATAGCCACCTTCTTTTTTGAGTTCCTCAAAGATATTGGTCGTCTCTACATTGACCGCGCAGAGCTTCACGTTCGGATATACCTTCGAGAAGTAGATCTTCGCCTTCGAGATGTCGATCTTTTTGTGATCGAGCAGCACGTAATCCACAAGGGAAAGCACGCTCCGGTAAGGCTCAAAGTCCGCTACGTTCAGTTTCCGGATCGCGAGCTTGTAGCCGTCCGCTTTCAATTCCCTGATCCGGTTCACATACATTTCCTCAGGCTTGATGCTGCGGTCCATCAGAAGAACGATCTGACCGTGCGGAGCATCCTTGCACTGTTCGTTGATATCGGTAAAGATCGAAATGTTATTGATCGATACGAAAACATCCTTATCGCTCGAGATCGTATCGATCCCCATGCTTTCGATGACCTCCAGTCCGGCGATGGTGCCGGCTCCGTCTCTTTGTCCGGTGCCCAGAAGGCTCGGATTCAGGAGCATGTTCTTTTTCTGGGAAAACAGAGAATAAGCCTTGACTGTCAGGGTTTCATCAAAAAGCGGAATTAATGTAACAAGCATTTCTGTCTCCTTTTCACAAAATATTCCTGCGAATATATTATCACAATCGGGATTATTTCACAAGCAAAACGAAAAAGCAGGGAAAAAAACGGAAAAAGCCGTCAGTCAACCTGTTTTTCCCGTAAATACCGAAGATCGGCAAGCATCTGTCTCCTCAGTTCCTCCAGGCTCCCAAAGGTCATTTCCGGACGGACGAATTCCAGAAAAGCCACCGTGATCGTCTTGCCGTACATATCCGTATCAAAATCGAAAAGGAAGGTCTCGATCCCAGGCCTTCTCTCATTCGTGACCGTGGGCCGGATCCCCACATAGGTAAGCCCCGGGTAGGTGGTTCCGTCAAAATGCGTCTGTGTTCCGTAGACGCCGAATCCGGGGAGAAGTCTTGCGGGATCCGGATAGATGTTCATCGTGGGAAAACCCAGTTTCCTTCCGAGCCGCCGCCCGGTCTCCACCTTGCCCGTTATCCTGTAAGGCTCCCCGAGGATCCTTTCCGCAAGACGGGTATCTCCGTCCGAAAGAGCCTGCCGAAGGAGCGATGAACTCACTTCCTTTCCGTCAAGAAAAAGCTTCTCGATCACTTCGACTTCGAATCCGTACTCCCTTCCCGCCCTTACGAGAAGCTCCGCATTCCCTTCTCCCCTGTATCCGAAGGAAACGTCGGATCCGCAGGCGATATAGCTCATGCTGAGTTTTCGAAGCAGTACCTTTTCGATAAAATCCCGCGGCAGGATCGCCGCGGTATCCGCATTCAGCGGGTATTCCACAAGGATGTCGATCCCGAGTTCCTCAAAGATCCGCCGTTTGTCATCCCGGAGGGTGATCTCCTTTTTTGCCGTTCCGAAATATACGGCGGCGGAAGGGTCGAAGGTAAAGACTGCCGTTTTAAGACCGCGTTCTTTTACTTTGAGCAGGCATTCAAGAAGCTTTCTGTGTCCGAGGTGGATCCCGTCAAATTTTCCGAGAGCGACTGCCGTCGGGCTGTCGATATGAAATTCCGTCGTATCCGATATGATCTGCATTTCTTTTTCCGGATTCTTTTAAAGAAACAGTTTTACGGGCATAAAGATACCTTTTTCCGCATCCTTCTCATAGATTCCGCGGAAGCTTCCTCCGGAATCGAAGGCACGTATCTTTCCGTTCCCGGGGACCTTTTCACTTTTCGAAACGTCAAATTGTCCGGGCTTAAGAGGATTTCCGTTAAGAAGGATCCTGTCCGCCTCTTCCTTCATCCTGATCGCGGGAAGCTCCGCAAAAAGCTCATCCACCGTCACCGCGGATCTTCCGAGTCCGAGTCCGGACAGTTCTCCGGGGACCGCCCCGGCTTCCCGTATCTTTTCTTCGATCGCGGACAGCTTCACGGAATCGGAAGCCTCAAATGATCCGACTCTTGTCCTCAGAAGGCTCTCCATGCATCCTCCGACGGACAGTTCCTTTCCGATATCATGGCAGAGCGAGCGGATATAGGTTCCCTTCGAGCAGACGATCCGCAAGCGGAAACGGGGAGGATCCGCCTCAAGAAGCTCCAGTTCATAAACGGTGACCGGCCTCTTTTTCCTTTCCACCTCGATCCCGCGCCGCGCAAGTTCGTACAGCCTTTTTCCGTCCACCTTCAGAGCCGAATACATCGGAGGCTCCTGAAGGATTTCTCCCCGGAAGCGGTCAAGGACTCCGAGAAGCTCTTCTTTCCCGGTATTCCGGGCTTCCTCCTCCTTCCGGGAAAGAATCTGACCCGTGATATCATAGGTATCCGTTTCCGTCCCGAGAAGCAGGACCGCGACATATTCCTTCGTGGCATCCGTCAGCATCTCGCAGACCTTTGTCGCGTTTCCGAGACATACCGGAAGAACCCCCGCCGCTTCCGGGTCGAGGGTTCCGGTATGTCCGATCTTTTTCTGTTTTAAGATCCCCCGGAGTTTCGCCACCGCATCATGGGAGGTAAATCCGGGTTCCTTGTAAATATTGATGATCCCGTTCATTCTTCATCCAGCTGGATCGCGATCGAATCCGAGATATTGTTCACAATGTCATAAAAGGTACCCTTCATGGTAAAACCGGCCGCACGGGCATGCCCTCCGCCGTCATAGAACTTCGCGATCTTCGCCACATCCACCAGACCGCGGGACCTCAGGGAAACCTTGTATTCCATGGACTCGACCTCATACATGAAGATCGCGACCTCGACTCCTTTCGTAAAACGAAGCTGATTCACGATCCCCTCGAACGCGTGGGAATCCGCTCCGTAAAACTCCATGGTCTTTTTATCGATCTTCGAGGCAATACATTTTCCGTCCATAAACGTGATGCTCTCGATCAGGGCGCGGCCCAGCATCTCATTCTGAAGCCTGGTCCTTTCGTAGAAGGTCTCTTCGATGATCTTTGAAAAATCAAAGCCGTAGCCGATAAGCCAGGCCACGGTATTCAGGGTCTTCGGGCTTACATTGGAATACTGAAGGACCCCCGTGTCATGGATGATCCCGATGTAAAGAGGCATCGCGATCTCCTTATCCGCCAGCGAACGGTCCATAAGGTCGCAGATCAGTTCACAGGTAGAGCTGGCTTCTCCGTCGATATAACGAAGATCGCCGAAACCCTCATTCGAGATATGATGATCGATCACGATGGTCTTTTTTGCGGTCTCAAAATAGATTCCCGCATCCCCGTAGCGGTCCGGCGAGGAGCTGTCGAGTCCTATAAAGGCATCAAACCGCGGAACCCCGGGCTGAAAATCCGTAACGATGTCATCGATCCCGGAGATCACGGAGAACTCCGGCGCCGGCTTTTCGATCATCGGGATGATCGTCTTTTCCGGAAATACTTTTCTCAGATAGAGGTATGTTCCCATGACGGAGCCGATGCAGTCTCCGTCCGGTCTTACATGACCCGAGATTGCTACGGTATCGCAATCCTTCAGTTCTTTCAAAAGATCCAGCATTCAGTCTTCTTCCTCATCACGGTAAGGATTGTCTTCCTTATACTTCCCCTTCAGCTCGTTCTCGTCACGCTCGGGAATCGTCGATACGACCTCATCGATCATTTTGGACATCCTCACCCCGTAGGCGATGGATTCGTCCACAACAAAGCGGATCTCGGGAGTATTCCGGAGATTGATCCTCCGGGCAAGTTCCCGGCGGATATAACCCTCGGCGGAGTTCAGTCCGTCCAGAGTGCCCCGTATCGTATCCTCGTCTCCGTAGACACTAATATAGGCCTTGCAGGTCTTGAGATCGGGAGCCACCTCACAGGACAGGACACTGGTCACCGGGGAAACCCTCGGATCCTTGATCCCGCCCCGGATGATCTCGGAAAGCTCCCGCTGCACCTCGGCATTGATCCGCACGTTCTTTTTGCTGTCTTTTCTCATTATTATGACCTCGGTACTTCCACCATAATGTAGGCCTCGACGATATCGAGTTCCTCCATCTTGTCAAAGCCTTCGAATACAAGTCCGCATTCGAAGCCGGCCTTTACTTCCTTCACATCATCCTTGAAGCGCTTTAATGAAGCAAGCTTCCCTTCGTAGATCTGCTCTTCGCCGCGGCGGATCCTGATCAGGCAGTTCCGTTCAAACCTTCCGTCAAGCACATAGGAACCGGCAATATTTCCGATCGCGGATGCCTTGAAGATCTGGCGTACTTCCGCATGGCCGATGACCTGTTCCTCGTAGACGGGTTCCAGCATGCCCTTCATCGCGGCCTCGATATCCTCGATGGCCTGATAGATCACCTTGTACAGACGGATCTCCACGCCTTCGCGGTCAGCCACCTCTTTCGCCTGGGTATCCGGGCGCACGTTGAAACCGATAATGATCGCGCTGGATGCGGAAGCAAGGATGACATCGGATTCGTTGATCGCGCCGACGCCGCCATGGATGCATTTGACCACCACTTCCTCGTTGGTAAGCTTCGTGAGCGACTGTTTGACCGCTTCCACGGAACCCTGTACATCCGCCTTTACGATGATGTTCAGCTCCTTCAGGTTGTCCGCCTGAATCTGGTTGAAGAGATCGTCCAGGCTCATCTTCGCCTTTGTCTCTTCCACTTTCTTTTCCTTATTCTGTGCGATATAGGTATCCGCGTAATTCTTCGCCTCCTTGTCGGATTCGTGCACGATGAACACTTCTCCGGCGGCAGGCACATCCGAAAGACCGAGGATCTCCACCGGTGTCGAAGGTTTTGCCTCCTTGATCCGGCGTCCCTTGTCATCGATCATCGCGCGCACTTTTCCGTGGGCGGTGCCTGCGGAAATGAAATCTCCGATGCGAAGGGTTCCCTTCTGTACAAGGAGTCTGGCTACCGGGCCGCGTCCCTTATCAAGTTCGGCCTCGATCACAAGACCTCTGGAAAGCCGGTTCGGATTCGCCTTCAGCTCCAGGATCTCCGCAGTAAGCAGAATGGTTTCAAGAAGATCGTTGATCCCGTCGCCGGTCTTCGCGGATACGGGTACAAACTCCGTGGAACCGCCCCAGTCGGTAGGGATCAGTTCATATTCCGTCATTTCCTGCTTTACCCGGTCGATATTCGCGCCGGGCTTATCGATCTTGTTCACCGCAACGATGATCTCGATGCCGGCGGCCTTCGCGTGGTTGATCGCCTCTACCGTCTGCGGCATTACGCCGTCATCCGCGGCCACCACGAGGATCGCGATATCCGTGGAATTTGCTCCGCGCATACGCATCGCGGTGAAGGCTTCATGTCCGGGTGTGTCAAGGAAGGTGATACTCTGTCCGTTGATATTGACCGTATAGGCACCGATATGCTGGGTGATCCCGCCGGCCTCGCGGTCCGTGACATGCGTCTTCCGGATCGCGTCGAGAAGGGAGGTCTTTCCGTGATCGACATGACCCATTACGCAGACAACGGGCGGACGGGGCTTAAGATCCTTTTCGTCCTCTTCTTCCTCTTTCAGAAGCTCCTCGATCACATCGACCTTGACTTCCTTTTCGCAGAGGATCTCGTATTCCATCGCGATGTTCTCCGCATCCTCATAGGAAATGTCGGAGTTTACGGTCACGATCTGGCCCTGCAGGAAGAGTTTCTTTATGATGGCCGACGGCTGGATCTTCATCTTGTCGGCGAGTTCCTTGATCGTCAGAGTCTCGGGAAGGGTGATCACCTTGATCTTGTCTTCCTCGGCCTCTTCCGGTTTCTTCTCGGGCTTTATGAAACGGCCTGCCTTCTTTGCCTTGCCCTGGCCTTCCTCCTCATAGAGGAAATCCTTTTTCGAGCGTTTGTCTTTGTCGTCTTTTCTGCGGCGGTCGTCTTTCGAGGAACCGTCCGTAACGTTCTTGTCACGGGCGGGAGCGTTATCTTTGGAGAACTTCCCTCCTTTTCCTCCACCTGCGTTCTGACCTCTTTCAGGAGCAGCACCCCTCCCGTCAGGAGCAGGCATGCCGACTTTATTCCCTGCAGGATTGCGAGGAGCCCCGTCACTTCTTTCACCGCGAGGAGCAGATCCTTCGGGGATGTTCCCCGCAGGCCCTTTTGCTTTAGGGTTCGGAGTAAGTATCTTAACCGTTTCATTTCCGGAACTCCTTTCGTTTCTGGTGCGTCTTGCCGCTTCGTCAAGCTTCCGCGCATTCTCCCGGAAGTCCGAAGTACCGGTGACCGAAGAGGGAGCGGTCAGCGGCTTGATCAGCTTATGAGGCACCTGATTCACGCCCGGGCGGGAAGATGCCTGTCCCGGACGGGGGCCCATATTTCTCCTCTGGTTCGGACGGTTCTGCCCGAGGCCGGAGTTGTCGTTATTTGCCACGAAAATGATGCTCTTTTTCTTTTTCTGCGGATTCTTAGGATCCTTCGGGCGCATCGGAGGCCGCTGTCCCTCCGGTCTTGCGGGAGCGCCTTCCTTCAAAGGGGCATTACCGGCAGCCGTCTCTTTTTTCACAGGGGCCTTTTCGGGCGCGGCTTTTACCGGTGCTTTTTCCGCTTCCGCAGCCGTTGCCTTTTCCGTTGTCTTTTCCGGTGTCTTTTCCGGTGCTTTTTCCTTTCCGGCTCCGAAATGGGCTCTCGCTTTATCCGCGTCCTCATCCGAAACCTTCGCGTTATGTACTCTCGCGGTCACACCGACCGACGCGAAAAACTCAATGATCTCTTTATTGGATTTCCCGAGTTCTGTTGCGATTTCACTAACTTTCATATGTCTCCTCCATCGCCTCTTCTTTTTTCTTCAAGCCTTTTTGCGACCGTTTCCGCAAGACTTTGGTCCAGGACGGCCACCACCGTTCTGCTCTCCTGCCCGATCGCGTGTCCGAGGTCCGTCGACAGTCCGTAGACTTCCGTCCGGATCCTTTTATACGTGCAGCTTTCCAGATACTTTTTCTTTGTTTTTTCCGAGGCGTCTTCTGCTATCAGTACCAGCTTCGCCCTGCCCTCACGGATCGAGCGCTCCACGGAAAAGGAACCGCTTACCAAGTTCCGTCCGCGGGCCGCAAGCCCAAGCATGGCAAATACCGGATCGCGGTTCATCCCGCTTTATTCCTCATCGCCGGTCGTATCGTCACCGTCGGCACCGGCTTCTGCTCCGGCGTATTCGCCTTCTTCGGCGTATCCGGCATCTTCGGCATATTCGGCGCCTTCTTCGTATTCGCCTTCATATTCGCCGTCATACTCTTCGTACTCGCCGTCGTATTCGCCGTCATACTCCTCATCATATTCGTCATCATCGACATAGTCTTCATAGCGGAAGCCCGGCGCGTCTTTCGCCTGGGTCTCGGACTTGATGTCGATCTTGTAGCCGGTAAGTCTCGCGGCCAGGCGCGCGTTCTGTCCTTCTTTTCCGATGGCAAGGGAAAGCTGATAATCCGGAACAACGACCTTGGCGGATTTTTCATCGGGATCCGCGAATACCGCCACGATCTTTGCCGGGGAAAGGGCATTCTGAATCAGTACGCCGGGATTCTCATCCCAGTTGATGATATCGATCTTTTCGCCGCGAAGTTCATCCACAATGGAGTTTACTCTCGTACCGTTCACGCCGACGCAGGCTCCCACCGGATCCACGTTCATATTCGCGGAATACACCGCCATCTTCGTACGGGAGCCGGGCTCTCTCGCGATCGCCATGATCTGGACGGTTCCGTCCTTGATCTCGTTCACTTCCGCTTCGAAAAGCTTTCTGACAAGATCCGGATGGGTCCTCGATACCAGGATCCTGGGGCCTTTCGGAGTGCTCTCCACCTTGAGGATATATACCTTTACGCGCTCGGTTGGGCGAAGATGCTCATTGCGCACCATTTCGGACTCATTCAGGATCCCGTCCGCCTTTCCGAGATTAATACTGATGTTCCTTCCGAGGAACCGCTGTACCACGCCTGTCACTACATCCTTTTCCTTTGCGTAATACTGCTCATAGATCACGTTCCGCTCTTCCTCGCGGATCTTCTGGAGGATCACGTTCTTTGCGTTCTGGGTCGCGATCCGGCCGAATTCCTTGGACTGGATCTCCACGCGGACGGTATCGCCCTCTTTCACATCAGGGTCAATGGCAGCTGCCTTTTCCAGCGTGATCATCGTGGAAGGATCATAATCCTCGACTTTCTCATCCTTCACCGCGGTCTTTTCCGCATAGCACAGGATCTGCCCGGTTTCCCGGTCGATCTCCGCCTTTACGTTGGCCTCGTTCCCGAAATGGTTCTTGCAGGCCGTGATCAGCGAAGACTCGATCGCCTCAAAGAGTGTATCTCTGGAAATGTCCTTTTCCTTCTCCAGAATATCCAGTGCTTCCATAAGTTCCGTATTCATTGTTTTTTCATCTCCTCCTTAAAAATCAAGTTTCAGTCTGATAACCGCTATATTCTTTCTGTCAAACGTCCGTTCCTTTTCCGGGTCCGGGGGTGCGCCTTCCGCGATCGTAAGGCTTTTTTCGTCAAAGCCCCTCAGGATCCCCTCGAATTCCTTCTGCTTTTCACCCTCCGGGGGCTTGAACAGTTTTACTTCCACTTCCTCTCCGAGAGAAGCTTCCAGATGCCGGTCCTTCGTGAGTTTTCGCCCGAGGCCCGGGGAACTCACTTCCAAGGTGTAGGCGTCTTCGATGTAATCCTCCCGGTCCAGAAGATCCGACATTCTGCGTGAGACCTTTTCGCAGTCATCGATGGTCACGCCCCCTTCCTTGTCGATATAGCATCGAAGGAAAAAGTCGGAGCCTTCCTTTACGAATTCGACATCATAAACGCGTACGCCGCACTCTTTTGTCACGGGCAGAAGCAGCGCTTCCGTTCTCTGTTCGATCTCTTCTCTTTTCGCCATGAATTTCTCCCGTAAAAATGGTGGTCCGAAACGGGCCACCATTAATAATCAGCTTACTAACTTATGAAAGCATAGCATATCCGCAGGAAAAATGCAAGAAAAAGTTCGGCGGCATCTACGGAAGAGCCCCCTCCGGCATCGGAAGCTTCACCTTGTCGTCCACCCGGATCTCCCTGCCGGTCTGAACCTCGATGAGCTTCAGTTCAGTCACCGCGTAGATCGTGTGTTTCACTTCCTTCGGCATACGGACCACATCACCCGGACCGACGTTCATTTTCGTACCGTCCGTGATCACGATGCCCTTGCCGGAGATCACGGTCCAGACCTCATCCCGCCGGCTGTGATAATGATAGTTCATCTTATGTCCCGGCATCAGCGTCACACGGATCGTCATACTCTCGTCCTGAACATCCAGCACATGGAAACTCCCCCAGGATTTTTCGGCGAACATCACCTGCTGGCTGATCCTGTCCACATAGGGCTTGATATAGCTGCTCTCCTTTTTGTCCGAGACCAGAACCCCTTCCGCCGAGGCGGATACCACCATATCCTTCAGCCCCATACACAGGACGGGCACATCAAGTTCGTTGAGCACATGCACGTTTTCACAGGTGTCGCTCAGGATCACGTTGCCGATCGAAGGCTCCGTCATCGCTTCGGTCAGGGTATTCCAGGTGCCCAGATCCTTCCACTTTCCGCCGAAGCGCATCACGCGGATGTCCGGCTCCTTCTCCACCACGGCGTAGTCGAAGCTGATCTTTTCCAGTGTCTCATATTTATTCCTGAGGTCGTGGAAATCCTTAAAGTCAATGAGTTCATGCGCTTTCTTCAGAACATAGCCGAGTTTGAACGCAAACACGCCGCCGTTCCAGAGAGCCCCTTCCTCGATGTATTTCTTCGCAGTCTCCGCATCGGGCTTCTCTTTGAAGGTCCTTACATGACTGACATTGTTGTCATTTTCCGGAATGATATAACCGTACTTTTCCGAAGGATAGGTCGGTTCCATGCCAAGGAGCACAAGATTCGCATCATCATTGGCCGCGATGTCCGAGATCACGGAAAGTGCCTTGAAATAGTCCTCTTCCACAAAGGGATCCACCGGGCAGACCACCACCGGCTCATCTTCGTTTACGTGCTCAAAATCCTTCAGATAGGATGCCGCCAGAGTGATCGCCGGGAACGTGTCCCTGCGGCAGGGCTCCACGCAGATCCCCACTTCGATCCCGACCTGATTGTTGATGGCCGAAACCTGTGATTTCGCCGTGCCGATCGTTACCGAAGCGTCGGGATCCACCGCCTTGATCTGGCGGTACATCCGCTGGACCATGGATTCATATTCCCCGTTCGGATCCCTGAACAGTTTGATGAACTGTTTCGAACGGACATCATTCGAGAGCGGCCAGAGTCTTTTCCCCGAACCGCCGGATAATAAGATAATATGCATAGGACACCTCACCCTTCTATGATCAGATATCTTCCGTCGCCGACCTCAAAAACCTCATCCGCTTCGAGAACGGAGCCCTCATCAAGGCCCTCCGGATCGATTCCTTCCTCCTCGAAGTATTCCATCACCTCTTTCGGAGAAGAAACGACCACGGCAAAGTTTTCCTCAAGGAACGCCGCGGCTTCCTCTTCCGTCTCACATACATCCCCTTCCGGGAAAAGCTGTGACTGATTCTCGAGAAAACACCTTACTACCGCATCATCGTATTCCGGCATAAAGCCCTCCTTTCCCTGTGTATCAGATTTCGAAATCCGTAAACCGCTTTGCTATGGCCCCGTAACGAAAGCGGGCCATTTCATTCTTTTCAAGGACATCCTCCTCGCTTCCGCGATACTGGCAGCGGAGGCAGTAATACTCTTTTTTATCCGGATCATAAAACATATCCATGTCGATATCCCGCATAAAGCAGGACGGGCAGCGAAAATTCAGTTTGCCTTTTCCAGCCTGAGCCATGTCGTTACCTCCTCCTGATCCTTTAATTCCGTCGTGTATCCGAGCGTAAACATCGGGCTGAACGCGTAGCCCTCCCGGATGTAGCAGCTGCCGTTCCTCCGGTCCGGACCGAAGGTGACCTTCGTATCGATCTGCGGGATCAGGGCAACGGCGCATTCCGCACCCTCTTCGGAAGCCTCCCTGCAGCGGTATTCATAGGGAATCTCGATCTTATCCCTGCCTTCGACGGAAAGCACGATCCCGGTCATATCCTCGGAATACTCTGTCGTTCCGTAGCAGGCCACCATATACTCATTCAGGGATACCTTCGCGTTTTTGTCCGACATGGAAAGAATCCTTCTAAGGTGCCGGATTTCAGAGCTTCCCTCTTCAAAAATAACACGTGTTTCTAATTCAACGGTAAGATCCCGGAAGCGGATCTCCACAGGGTCAAGGACGAGGATCCTCGCCTTTTTTCCGTTGACCGTTTCTTCTTCCTCAAACTTCGCATGGGTCCTGCAAAGGCAAAGATCCACCTCTTCTCCCCGGTAGGAAAGCTTCGCACTCCGGACCGTCCCCTCTCCCGCGTAATGCGTGAAATAGCCGGCACGGTACTTTTCCTGGATAAGGAACGGATAGCTCGCGTCCCATACGTGGGGAGTCCCGATCCCCACCGGCCAGTAGAGTTTCGCGGCATAAGGCCGAAGATCCGTGACCGCTCCGCCCTGATCCATATTGATGCAGGCTCTCATATAGGGATCGCAGTACCAGAAGAG
This sequence comes from Lachnospiraceae bacterium, assembly GCA_024692955.1. GTDB lineage: Bacteria > Bacillota > Clostridia > Lachnospirales > Lachnospiraceae > JAILLW01. The sequence continues at coordinate 29,264 of JAILLW010000023.1, forward strand.
CTGCTTGTCCGATCCGTACAGAATGTCTCTCCAGAGCGCGCACTCCGGCTCCTCATAGGTCTTCTTCGACCGGTAATGGTCCGCAAACTCGGACATCGTCATATCCGTGAGTTTTCCTTCTTTTTTCAGATCCCCGTAATATTTCATCCCGTCTTCGTAGGATTTGCAAAGAAGTTCATAGGGCGCCTCCCAGCGGCCCATTTTGTTAAGCCATCCCGGCCCCACAAACATCATATTGTAGGAATAGCCGTTATTGTACTTTTCGAGGGATCTGTACTGATCGATCAGATTGTAAAGGTAAGGATACTCCCAGGTCTTCGTATCATAGATCATGCCGCGGAGAACATTCTGCGGATGGGTCCCGAAATTCGAACCGTTCCCGTCATAGCAGGCGAGAAGGTCTCTTGAAAGATGCGGGATCGCCACGATCCCGGAATCCTCTTCCTCATTTGCCGCCGGGGCGTGTACGTTCGCTTTTGACGGGATCCAGGGATTCCACGGACCGCCGTCCATAAAGGTGTACCAGGAATTGTTGCAGGTATGATATGCCTTCGGCCCCTCTTCCCAGCAGGTTGCCACCGCGCACTTTACGGAAGGATATTTTTCCTTAATATAATTTACGAGATCGGCATCCATATAATAGGAGCCCGTGGACTCCGGATAAAAGCCGAAGATCTCCTTAAACTTTCCGAAGACATCATCCACGATCGACTTCTTGTCCTCCATCGAGAACATCCAGATGCAGAAGTCCTTTGTTTTATACTTATCACGAAACTCCTTACAGGGAAGCCCCAGAAGCGTCAGGGCGATCTCATCACCGTAGGTCTCATGATGCTCCTTCGCGAGTGATATCGCTTCTTCATTAAAAAGCGACGCATAAGTCATCTGGATCGTGGTCTTCAATCCGTTCTTATGCGCCGTATCCTGTTGAAACCGGAAAATGTCAAGGGATTCCGTAAGAAGCGCCTTCCTCGAGATGTCCTCTTCCTTTCCGTGCCCGGTCACCTTCTCGGCATATTCCGGCACCATTTCGGGTCTGTGAATGATATTCAGTACAAATCCGTCCATATAAGCTCTCTCCCTTTTTGAACTCTTTTACGAAAAAGCAGGGCTGTTTCCCAAACCTTCGGGAGCACCGATCTCGTCCACATTGTAAGGCGTGATCTGGTATACGTAATAATTCAGCCAGTTGGAATAGAGGCAGTTCGAATGGGACCGCCATTGAAGAAGCGGTCTGTTTTCCGGATCATCCTCCGGGAAATAATTATAGGGGATCTGAATCGGAAGACCTTTCCCCAGGTCCCTGAAATATTCATTCTTTAAAGTATAACGGTCATATTCCGGATGTCCCGTTACGAAGATCTTCTTTCCGTTTTCCGAGATCGCGAGAAAAACTCCGGCATCCTCCGATTCCGCAAGCACCGTAAGGTCTTTGCATGCGTGGATCCGGTCGGTCGGAGTCTCGGTATGCCTCGAGTGCGGCGCAAGGAACACATCATCAAAGCCGCGGACCAGCGGAACCTTCCGGTTCATCACGCGGTGTTCGTAAACGCCGAAAAGCTTCTGCGGGAGCAGATTCTTGTTAATGCCGTAATAATGATAGAATCCCGCCTGAGCACCCCAGCAGATATGGAGGGTACTCGTTACATGATTGGAAGCCCAGTCCATGATCGCGCATACTTCATCCCAGTAGTCCACCTCCTCAAAGGAGATATCCTCCACGGGGGCGCCGGTGATGATCATACCGTCGAATTTGCTGTTCTCCACCTCATCGAAGGTCACATAGAACTTGTTCAGATGGTTTGCCGACGTATTCAGGGAAACATGGCTCTTCAGATTAAGGAAGGTCACGTCCACCTGCAGGGGCGTATTGGAAAGGCATCTTAAAAGCTGAAGCTCCGTATCCTGCTTTACGGGCATCAGATTCAGGATCAGCACCTTAAGCGGGCGGATGTCCTGATGCATCGCCCGGTATTCATCCATTACAAAGATGTTTTCGTTTTCAAGGATGCTCCGCGCCGGGAGTTCCCTTTGTACCTTGATCGGCATATTCTGTATCTCTTTTCTTAAAGATTGCGCTTAATCAGCCGCGGTTTCCGAACTCTGACAGAAATTCCTCTTCCGTGAGGATCGGGACCCCCAGTTCCTTTGCCTTCCGGTTCTTCGTGGAATTCGAAGTCGCATCATTGTTAATAAGGAAAGAAGTTTTTCCGGAAACGCTTCCGGCAGTCTTGCCGCCTTCGCTCTCAATATAGGCTTTCAGCTCATCCCGGTTCTTAAACGTATGAACATCCCCCGTGATCACGAAGGTGAGACCTTCGCATTTCCCGCCGGAGGATTCCTTCTTTCCGGTGTCCGTCACGGTAAGTTCCGTAAGGAGATCCCGGAGCATCCCGGAATTTGCTTCGGTTTCGGCCCATTTCAGGATCTGACCGGATTTTTCCTGCCCGATCCCGTCAATGTCCTCGAAGCCTTCACCCTTATGAAGTCGCTCCAGAAATCCTTCAAAGGAAAGTGCTCCCACCAGTTTTTTCGCGGCATCGAGGCCGATCATCGGAATGCAGAGGGCAAAGATCAGATTCACGGCCTTTACGTTGCGGGAGCGCTCGATGGCGTCAAGAATGTTCGCTGCGGATTTTTCGCCGAACCCCTCAAGTCCGCGGATCGCGTCCGCGTGATCCTTCAGCCGGTAAATGTCCGGAAATGACGCAATATAGCGCTCATTCATAAATCTTATCATAGTTTGGATCGATAGTCCATCGATATCCAGCCCCTGCTTCGACACGAAACGCTCGAACTTCTTGCTCTGTTTGGCGGCGCAGTCCGGGTTTTCACAATGAAGCGTTCTCGTGCCGGATTTTTCGCTTTCCCTGATCCTCGTGTCCGCTCCGCATACGGGGCACTTTTCGGGCGGTACAACCGCTTCTTTCCCTCCCTTTGCAGCGATGCACTTCGGTATGATCTTATTTGCCTTGATCACCGACAGCGTGCAGCCTTCCCGTATTCCGAGCCGCGCCATTTCGGAAAGGTTGCAGAGAGAGGCTCTCGAGACCGTTGTTCCCTCGAGCCGTACCGGTTCAAATACCGCCACGGGAGAAATGGTGGATGCCGCGCAGGACCATTCCACATAGCGAAGCGTCGTATCCGCGGAAACATCCGCCCATTTAAAAGCCAGCCCCGCTCTTGTGGCATGATGCCCGGTTACGGATCCTCCGGCAGCATAAACCGTATCTTCATAACAGATTACAAGTCCGTCCACCGGAATATCGAAGTCCCCGTCTTCCACTCTTTTCGTGAAACGCTCAACCGCCCCCGGGATTTCGGAAGCTTCGCAGCGCTCATGGGGCACAACGGTAAAGCCTTCCTTTTCCAGCCATTTCATACGGTCGCCCCAGTTTCTTATCTCTTCATCGATATGTACCAGCGTAAAGGCATTAAAGCATACATGGCGCTCCCTTACCTTGTCCGGATCATCAAGAGAGAGGGTTCCGGAAGCAAGATTCCTCGGATTCGCGTACTGCCCTTCATCATCGGAAGAAAGGGCGTTGATCAGTTCAAAATCCGTATAGGAGATTGTCGCCTCCCCCCGCACGACAAGGTGTCCTTTGTAGCTGATCTTCTTTGGAAAACCGTCGATCGCATCCTTTAGTATGGTGATGTTGTTTCCGACGGTACCGTTTCCTCTCGTCACAATCTTCGAAAGCTCACCGTCGTCATAGGTAAGGACAAGGGTCAGCCCGTCAAGTTTGTAGCTCACATAGACGGGTCTTTCGTCCGCCCATTCGATCAGCTCCGAAACCGACTTCGTTTTTGCTAAAGATAACGCCTGATATTCATGAACTTCCCTCCGGTTTCCGGAAAGATCTTCTTCTCCTTCCCCGGCCGTCAGTCCGGAATCCGTTCCGTCGGAAGCGAACATCCGTTCACTGCTCACGCGTACGGTCGGAGAGTCCGGGTAGATGATCCCGGTCTTTTTTTCCAGCTCCGAAAGCTCATCAAAGAGCGAATCCCATTCATAATTCGAGATCAGCTCCTCCCTGCCGCCGTAATAGGCTTCGGAAGCACGATTCAATCGCGAAATCAGCTCTTTTATCCGTTCATTTTCGGGAGTTGTGTTTTGCAAGTTCTCCGTCATTTTTTTGCCTTTTCCTTTCATCAAACAGTTCGGTAAAAGCCGTTATTGAATATTTCGGGCATTTTTTCCGCTTTTGCCTTCTGTCGTCCCCGGCCGCCCCGCATTCCCTGTCTACACAAGATGTGGTATCGGAAATTTATCGGGCTTCCCGTGGTTTGTATACCGTATTATATAACACCTGTAATTCCTGCCCTTTTATTTCCCGAAATTCGTTCGGTTTCAGATTTGCAAGTGTAATGTTAACCACTCTGACCCTTTTTATGGAGTTAACATAAAATCCCAGGGCTTTTACCATTCTCCTGATCTGCCTGTTGACTCCTTGGGTCAATACGATTCGGAACATCTTTTCACCGGTTTTTTCGACTCTGCAGGGCCTTGTTTTTATGTTAACTTCCTCCAAATAAATACCGGATGACATCTTTTTGATAAAATCGTCATCGATCTTCCGGTTCACTCTGACCAGATATTCCTTCTCATGAAGATTTCGAGATCTCATCATCGCATCGATCAGATCACCGTCATTTGAGAGTAAAAGAAGACCCTCCGAATCCTTGTCGAGACGTCCGGCATAAGTGACCCTCACGGGATAATCAATAACATCCGATATTTTAATTTCGGCATGCTCATCCTTCTCCGTGCAGACGACACCCACAGGTTTGTAATACGCAAGTACCACCTTCCGATCGGGAGTGATCTTTTCATATTGATCGTTCTCCTTATTGCGGATCTCGACAATATCACCCTCCCCTGCCTGCATACCGGACACGGCGATCTGATTGTTCACCCGGATCCTGCCGTATTCAATCAGACGATCCGCTTCTCTTCTGGAGCAGATCCCGCAGGCAGCTATGTACTTGTTCAGTCTCATCCTTTCCAAATCCGTCTGTTCGTCCTTTCCGTTCGTTCCCGGACACACCCATGTGCAGATCCTTCGATACCCGCTTTTCGTGCACAAGTGACAAAAGATGTCAGGCACATACCCGGTCGCATCACAGCTTTCTTTCAGATCCTGTACGGTCTTTTCCGCGCTTCTTCCGGCATCCGGCCGGGTACGGTCCGGCAATCGTCAGGATGTATTCGAAGGAACAGGCGGATACCGGTCACACCGGAGAAAGCAGTCTCCCGGCGCATATCCATCGGCGGAGCTCATATACAACCCCGCAAGCCTGTTTACATAAATCAAATTCCGCTAAATATAAATATCATCTGCTATTTATCAGGCGTTCGAATTCCGGATCTGCTATAGCGCATCATCTATTTTCAAACGACCCGGACCGGGTCTAAAACATCCGCTATTCCGGTCGGGATATCGTAAATTCTTCGCAGAGACCTGCCCCCCCGATTCCACACGATCCGGAGTGGTGATTAAATAGCAGAGCGCATTGTCTGACAATTCTTTAACGCCGGAGAGGGGAATGTAATATATTAAATCTCTATTATATTTTATGAAATTGCAGCAGACCGGATGTTTAGTATTTTAAGCGTTTCGGAAATCTCCTCATGCATCGAACAATAAGACTTCCTGTGCTCCCTGTTATCTGAAGATTATCTCCTTCTCAAAACGATCTTTGATCACATCTGTATCCAAGTGTCCAAATTATTTAATCATCATTTTATTTATCGCATGCTATCAAACGAATCGGCGATCAAAATCGCCTATGCTCATACTCCTGCAGCAAAAAGCTGTTTCCTCCGCCATCCGATCAGGGCCGCAGATTGCCCCGTTCGTTTCCAGGACACATTGTTCGTCTTTTCGAATTTTACAATTGTTTACATAATATCTCGTTCAGGTTTTCGACTTTCATTCCCGAAATTTTTGAAGGGATATTTCAATCTCCGGATCCGAAAAGGTTCCGGGGGTCAGGCATGAATTCAATAACATTTGTTTTTCAATTAAGCGCCAGTTCGCGCTCCTTCCTATACCGGATTGTTATTAATGTTGCTCAGAACTTTGGGAAGCAGATTTCCCGTCCGGGCATTATTCTTCTTTTGTACAATCTGCCGGAGATGGTTTCATTCCGGAATAGATCTCTGTCGTGCGTTCTTCCCTCTCGCTACCCGGAATCGTCTTTTCATGTTTCCCTCTCTATGCGTTTTTCAAGGTTCAGTCCGCAGTCTTGTCAGCTTCATTTCTCAAAAAATCGCATAGAGCGCTCCCGTCAGGGATTGGCATTATGTAAACGAAACGAGCGATTTGATAACGTGTGTTTTTTTTGGCTTCGCTCCAAGTCAAAAGTGCTCAAAAATTATGTAAACTATCACAACCGGTCGCTTCATAATCTGCATTATGTAAACTCAGAATTATATTAGTTTACATAAAATTATTATTTATACCCTGTCGTCTTGCAAAAATCGAGCCTTTACTTCACATCCCACTTCCCGTAAAGCATCACATTGCCGGTGGTCCAGACCGGAATCGACGTTACCCTTTCCGAGAAAGTCTTCGTTGCATTGTAAACTGCCGCGCTCTTATTGGTCACATTCTGAAGCTGTGAGGCGGGACCTGCCGCATCATAAGCCTTCGAAGGATCGACATTTACATATGATATATTGAACTTTTTCGCTCTCCAGATCACATACAGGGTGACTGTCGAACCATTTTTCGCGGAAAGGCCGCCGAAGCTGATCCCGGTGCCATAGTTCTTTCCTTTTCCGTTTGCTTTTGTATTGAGGCTCACATAGTAGCTGGCCGGCTCCCAGACGGCACGTATTCCGAAACCTCCGATAAATCTTCATCATCCGTGATCTCCTCCTTATCCGTGGCTTCGGATATTCCGTCATCTATCTCTTCGGAATTCTTCAGTCTTTTTCCAATTCCGAATTGCGATACGTATAATTTGTGCCTTTCGATTTTCAAACCCCATTATATTGTATTTTACTACAAACCGGGCCCCTTGTGAATAGAAACACGCACCGCCGGATGCACAAAAAACACCCCCGGAGCTTTTATGTCCGGGGGTGCTGTGTCACTTAGTACAGTACATCAGGGATTCAGGATAAGCTTCAGGTTCACCTTGTCCGGTACGGGACTCCCCTTATAGTATACTTCGAAAGGAACCTTCTTATAGAGCCTGAATTTGGAGATCGGCTTTTTCTTCAGCTTCTCCACATAGCCGGGCTTCATTCTCAGATAATAAATGCCATCGTTCGAGGTGTCTTCTGTAAGAACGAATTTATCCTGATAGTTTTTGGAAAGAGTCACATTCACCACATCATTCACGGAGCTGTCCGCAACGCTCAGATTGAATTTCACCTTTCTTCCGAAATCACGATTCACAAGTTTCGCCTCGGCGGGAGTGATCTTTACGCCTGTCTTCTTTCCGCGAACCACCTTAAAGGTCATGGTCGCGGGAATTACCTTCGTATCAGACTCCCTGCCAGCCGGCACAATTTCGATCTCCAGATTTGCCTTGTAGGTGCCGGCAGGAACGTCTTTTCCTTCTGCACGAGTAACTTTGACGCTCCCTGCAGAAGCTGCCAGGAACAGATCAACATCAAAGAGATCCGTGCAATCTGTCTGTTTCTTCTTCACAGTCGTTGTGACATTTATCCTGTTTACGCCAGTAACATTCAAGGAATCACCATCGGCATTCTTATAACTGATCTTTCCGAGTGCGAAACTGGAATCTCTTACGGAATCAATGGTACCGTTTACTTTTACGGATGCCGAGATCGCATTCTTACTCTTTCCCGGATTCAGCACCGTGATCTTACAGGTGGCCGTCTTCGACGGGAGCTTATCCGTAAGCCCCGCTCCTTCCTCTTCGGAGGAAGTCACAAATCCGACCGGCTTTACCTTGAGGGTGCAGGTCTTCCCGTACAGGGATTTCAGTCCGGGTGTTGAGACATTCAGAGATACAACTGTCTTACTCAAGATGGGATTGTCTTCAACGATACCATTGAACGGAGAACTGATCCCCTTTCCGCAGTCCACGGAAACTTCATATCTGTAATATTCGGTATCCACGCCTGTGATCGGAATATTTATCGTGTTGTTATTGTATTCCGGATTGATGGCGACTTTCTTGATACCGATTTTCGGCTTCAGCGTCGACTGCTTGAGCTTCGTCGTGTAAGATCCGTTTATGAACTGATCCACTCCGATCTGATAGGTAATGTTTACCGTCAGTTTTTTTCCTGCCAGCTTTTCTTCCGTCATCACAAACGCAATATTGCTGTTGTTCATTTCGATGAACATCTTGTTCCTGCCCAAAGGCCCCGGACCTCCGGATATTACATTAAATGCGTCGGTTACTTCCCCTTCGATCCCCTGAATATAGATATGGTATCCCACATTGGGTAAACTGTTCCTGTGGAAATTCTTTCCGGTGATCTCAAGAGCAAGCGTGGAATCCGGATCGGAAATATCGATCGCACCGGAACCCTTGATCGAAAGAACAGGATTTTTCGCATCCTTTTCCGCAGGAGTCTTCACGATGATCGTGGATGCAGGGCCTTTTCTTCCCGTATCTTCATTCTCGGCAAAGAAATTCACACGATAGGTCATACCGGGCAAGGTCTCACCCGTAGCATGTATCCCAACCTTTGCATTAACAATAGCAGTTCCGTTAAAACTGTAATTTGGTGAAACGGACAATACCGTATCGTTCAGCGTTTTCTTATTTGCGTTCTGTATCGTATACTTAATCTTCGTATTCGCAACGACACTACCGCTTACGTTAAGGGAAGCGTTATACATATCATTGGTAAAAGTATTAAGGATAACGTTCTTTTGCGGGAGCGTGATCACAGGCGCGGCATTCTTCACGGTATATGTTATCGGCACCTTGACCGCGTAGCCTTCCGGAAGGTTCCAGTCGTCATCATCCACATAAGCAAGTACATTGAACTTACCCTTCTTCACCTTCGCTGGCAGTTCCCTCGTAGAATTGATTCTATAGTAGTCCACGACAAGTCCCTTCGGAACCGTACCGTATGGCTCAACCCTATCTACTTCCGCACCGGTAAATTCAAGCTCCAGTGTTTCGTAACCCGCTTTGAAGGAATTGAAGTTCAGCGTATTCGCCGCCTTTACGGCAGGGCCCGCATCAGAGAGCGTGATGGTCAGGTTTTCCTTTGTAAGTAAAGGCTGATCTGCCCCGTCTAACCACACCCTGAGGCCGGTCGTTATCTTCTTACTCTTAAGCAGCATCGGCAGCAGTGTGGTATTTTCTTTGATGTAGTTATCCCTGGTACTGACAACCAGCGCATCCCCGCTGTCCGCGACAGTAATGTTAAAGACTTCGGATAAGTTCTCATTCAGAAACTCCGCACCGGAGATCTCATATTCCAGTACTTCGGCGCTGGAAAGATTCTCGTATCTGAAAGAAACCGGGATCAGGTTCTCCTTTTTATAGATCAGGATCTTCGCCGTTTTCTCGGGAAGATGAGCCTCTAGCCCTTCCACTTCGAACTCGGGTACTATTATGGACAACCTGCTTGTCTTTACCACATATTCGGGCTCAAGAGCATAAGCCGCCTCTTCCGCTTCCTCATCCTCCGCAGCAAACAACGCGTCTTCGAAAGACGAGGGATCGGTATTATAATACTTGGCAACTACCGTGACGTTCACGGACTGTTCCACATTGCATGCATCTACGCTGCCGGTCCTGGGGTCCCAGTAACTCTTACTGATCCTAATCCCGCCAAGCTCGGTTCTGACATTCTTTGCGCTCGTATCGGTACTTCCGTCTTCGATCAGGCCCCATCTGATCCTTGAAGGATCGAGGATCCCGTTCGATGGATCTGCCGATTTCAACTGATAGGTGAGATTCGCCGGCGGTTCAGGCACAGCATAATCATTTAAATCAAGTCCGCTCACGCTGTAGCAATAAGGATTCACGGTCAGATTATATTCGTCAACCAAAAACGAAGGGCCACCGTTTTCGTTATATTGGGCTCTCAGCGTAAATTTCTGTTTTTCCGTCACTCCCGGGAAGGAAATATTCAGTACGGTGCCCTTATCCCGGTCAGGTTCCGACATGTCTTTATCCACGGTCCAATATACATCGCCGGAAATGTCTCCGGGCGTGATCGACGACCATAAACCCTCTTCTTCATCACAAACATCCACGGTCCATACGAATTTCTCCGGATCAAGCTCCACATCCGCAGGCGGTACGGCGTTCACAACGTCCACTTTAAAACGGTTGATCGCTGTCATGTCGGTAATCGTGCTTCCCGTCCCATCGAGCGGAGTAATCCCGATCTCTTCAACCGCTTTATAGCAGTTCACTTTGCCAACGGCCCAGGCCACTTGCTGATCAGGGTTTTCCTCATTACCCGCATTATAGCTGCGCTTCACCGCCACATAGAAAGGTATGCCAGTTTCAAAGTCTCCGGTTCTAATCGTGATACTCAGAGTATACTGATTATCCCCCGTCGAACTCAGATTTTGAGAAACAACTCCCGAAGAAGAATCCATCGGGTTCGTATGATTCTCATCGGAGAAAAAGCCGGCAAAAACGGGTGCCTCCGAATCATTGAAAGTCGTTTTGGGGTGGCCATCCGCATCTGTCCCGCTGATGTTAAAACTTATGGTACGGTTTGCGCCGTCGAGCAGGACATATCTCTTTGCGGGAGACAGGAACAGCTGATTCGGATAAAGAGTTACTGAGGTTCCGTTTCCCAAACCTGTGGGCGCATTGTTTTCCGAAGCGGGTTCATAGGGGTCCACCCCCGGCTCCGGATCTTTCGGGGCAATTGACGGTTCGTCTCCGAAGACAGCCTCCTCCCCATCATCCGTTATGTCGGAAATCGTCTCTTCCTCCTCCGCAATGCTCTCTTCCGTGAATACCGGGAGTTCAGACCAGGATTCATCAACGGACAACTCCGAAAAATCCTCCTGCTCATAGCCGGATCCCGCGGAATAATCCCCGATCATCATATCCCCGATGGGGTTCTCCTCCGCGCATACGGTGAAGGACATACACCAGGTCATCGCGTAGACCGCAAGTCCCAGTCTTGTAAGCCTCGTAAGTATCTTCTTTCCTAACATATTATGCCTCCACACGGTTTTTGATGATCAGAGCCGGACTCTGCGTTTTTTAATTTACAATTAAGATCATTTTACCAAATTCCATTCCGTTTATCAACCAAAACGCGCGATTCCGGTCATTTTTTATGTCCGTTCTGCTTGTTGATCTTTTCGATAATTGTTACAATGAACATATGAATATCTTACGACCCGCAACCGAAAACGATCTTCTGCTCCTCTATGAGTGGGCCAATGATGCGACAACGCGGCGGATGTCCTTTCATTCGGAGCGCATAGACCCCGATACTCATGCGATGTGGTTTCGGAGAAAACTGTCAGATAACGATTGTTATTTTTATATACTGGAGCACGACGGCACCCCTGCCGGCACCGGCCGGCTGGACCGTGAACCGCATTCCGGCGATGTTTTAAAAGAGAACGGACAGGAGGATCTGTCCTCTTCCGGCTTCTCGATCAGCTACAGTATCGCTCCCGCTTTCCGCGGAAAGGGACTCGGTGAAGTTCTGCTTTCTCTTCTTTTCGAAGAAGCGGAAAAATCCGTTCCGGAGGCCGGAGTCCTTATCGGTGAAGTGAAGAAAGAAAATGAAGCGTCGATCCGGTGCTTTGAAAAAGCCGGCTTTACTTTGGAAGATTCCCGACCGGATTCTCTGATCTTCTGTAGGAGGATCTAAAAAAGACCGAAAGAAATCCCCGTAAGCACTTAGCTTACGGGGATCGTTTGTTTTTACCCGGGGCCGGTTTTCTTCGGCCCTTCTGCTTTCCGGGACCGGTTATACGATGCCCTGCGCGGTCATGGCTTCCGCAACCTTCAGGAATCCCGCGATATTCGCGCCTGCCACATAGTTGCCTTCCATACCGTACTTCTTCGCAGCATCATCCAGATTATGGAAGATGTTGATCATGATCTGCTGAAGCTTGCTGTCCACTTCTTCAAAGGTCCAGGAAAGCCTCTCGGAGTTCTGGCTCATCTCAAGGGCACTGGTCGCTACGCCGCCTGCGTTTGCCGCCTTTCCGGGAACGAAATATACGCCCTTTTCCTGCAGATATTCGGTCGCTTCCAGTGTCGTAGGCATATTCGCGCCTTCGCAGACCGCAAGCACGCCGTTCTCAACAAGCTTCTTTGCGTCATCCAGATTGAGTTCGTTCTGGGTCGCACAGGGAAGCGCGATATCCACTTTTACGGACCACTGGTTCGTGCCCTCGGTCTTCTTGTCATGATACTGGGCAGACGGACGCTTCGCCGCATATTCGGTAAGACGGGCGCGGTTCACTTCCTTGACTTCCTTAAGAAGTGCCACATCGATTCCTTCCGGATCATATACCCAGCCGGTGGAATCCGAACAGGTCACAGGCTTTCCGCCAAGCTGCTGAGCCTTCTGGATCGCGTAGATTGCCACATTTCCGGATCCGGATACCGCGATGGTCTTGCCCTTGATGTCATGACCGTTGCTCTTTAACATCTCTTCCGTAAGATAAAGGAGGCCGTAGCCCGTCGCTTCGGTTCTCGCCAGAGAGCCGCCGTAGGTAAGGCCTTTTCCGGTAAGAACGCCTTCATAAAGGCCGGTGAGGCGCTTGTACTGTCCGTACATAAAGCCGATCTCACGGGCACCGGTACCGATATCGCCGGCGGGAACATCCGTATCCGCTCCGATATACTTATGAAGCTCCGTCATAAAGCTCTGGCAGAATGCCATCACTTCACGATCGGACTTGCCCTTCGGATCGAAGTCGGAACCGCCCTTACCGCCGCCGATGGGAAGACCGGTCAGGGAGTTCTTAAAGATCTGCTCGAATCCGAGGAACTTGATAATACCGATATTTACCGAGGGATGAAGACGAAGTCCGCCTTTATAAGGGCCGATCGCCGAATTGAACTGAACACGATAACCCGTGTTTACCTGAACCTGACCGTTGTCATCCACCCAGGGGACACGGAACATCAGCTGTCTCTCCGGATTTACCAGGCGCTCCAAAAGTGCATCCTTCCGGTACTTCTCCTCGTTCGCTTCGATCACTACCCTCAGCGATTCAAGCACCTCTTTCACTGCCTGATGGAATTCCGGCTGCGCGGGATTCTTCTCAACCACCAGCTGATAAACTTCATCAACATACGACATAGTTTTTCCCTCCTTCATACACTGCTTCATGCGATTCGAACTTTGTATAATTGTATACAATTATCCAAGTCGAGACTTATTATATAATGATGAAGTTCATCTTGCAAGCAAAATTTTGACTTATGAAACGGGATGTGTTAATATAACAAAGATTTATGTCTGCACCCGTAGTCTAATGGATAGAACGAAGGCCTCCGACGCCTTTAATGCAGGTTCGATTCCTGTCGGGTGTATGCGCGAAGATAAAGTGAGAAAACGCTATATCTGAGTAAAGAAGCGGGGACGATGCTCGCATCGGATCCCGCTTCTTTGCGAAGAGATTTGCGGATGCGAACGCATCCGCGGCAGTTCCGGATCTGTACAGAGGATTTGGAACTGAAGCAAAGCGAAAGTGACAAATCCTGTGCGGATCCGGAACCGGCGCGTTTTCCGAGCCGTCAAGTTCCGCAGAGGATTTGGAACTGAAGCAAAGCGAAAGTAACAAATCCTGTGCGGATCCGGAACCGGCGCGTTTTCCCGCCCCCCTTTCATTTATTATATGGATAACAAAAAACCTTCAATTAAAGATTTCATCCTCGGCCACACCCGGATCATCATGCCCCTTATTCTCCTTATCTGCGTGGTGATCACGGTGATTTCGGCCGTCAGCATCAACCGTAAGGAAGCGATCGAGCGTGAAATGGCCGCTGCCGCGGAGGATGCCGCCCAGGATCCTGCCGAACCCGTTACCGCGGATACGGACATCATCGCGACCCCTCAGTACGAGCTCCAGAAGATCACGGAAGATGACGCGGAATTCGCGGACATCTACAACATGATCGTTTCCTATTATCATGCCCGCTTAAGAGGCGATCTTTTAACCGCGAGCGCGATCAATCCCTTCCTCAACGATGTGGAAAAGATCCGATTCGAAGAGTACAGCAATTATCTTGAAGATTATCCCGTCATCGATGTTTATCTGAAGCCCGGTCTCACCACCGGCACCTATGTGGCCTATATCTGCGCTGAGACAAAGTTCACGGATCTCGATGTAACGCTCCCCGGAATGCAGACCTATTACATCGGCCTGAACGACGACGGAAGCTACTATATGGCTGACAGCACCTACGACGAGACCGTCTATGACTATATCATGAAGCTGACCCTTCAGGACGATGTGATCGAGCTGAACAACAAGGTCAGTGTTCCCTATAACGAACTTGTGGAGACGAACGAGGAAGTAGGCGAATATATGGCCTATCTTCGCGAGAAGGTAAAAGAAGATGTCGGCGAAAAGCTGGCTGAACTCGAAACCGGAGAAAGCATTGCGGATGCCGCGGCACAGGTCGACACCGCCACCGGCGATGCAAATGCGGAAAGCACTCCCGCCCCCACCGAGATCACGATCGTAAAGAAGGTAAAGGCTACCGATGTGGTGAATATACGGAAATCCGATTCCGAGCAGGCCGACAAGCTCGACAAGGCTTCCGTCGGTCAGGAGTTCACCCTGATCGGAGAAAAGCCGAACGGCTGGACGGAAGTGGAATACAAGGGCGCTTCCGCCTTTATAAAGAGCGATTATCTCGAGCCGTCAGAGACCGAGATCGTTCCCGCCGATTCCGTAAATACGGAGAACGGTGACCATACCGGCGATGCAGATGCGAATGCTGACGGAGACGATACGGCGCAGGCAGGAAACGATACCGCAGCCGCAACTCCGAGCCCTTCCGCCTCTCCTTCCCCCTCTCCCGCCCCGGCCAGGGGCAAGGTCAAAGTGACCGATTCCGGTGTACGTATCCGCAAAGAGCCCACAACGGAGTCCGATATCCTTACCACTGTCTATGCGGGCGAGCAGCTGGATCTTATAGAGAGCCTCTCAAGCGGCTGGAGCAAGGTAAAGATCAAGGATGTCACCGGTTATACCAAGAGCGAATTCTTAAAAGAAGTCAAATAACAAGACCCCGAAGTGATATGCATAAGATCCGCCGGGCCCCCGAATATAAAGGGGCCCGGCGTTTTTTCAGCCGATCCAGCTCAGTTCATCTTTTTCCCTGTCATAATAATAGACGGAGTCGGCCAGTATCTCCTCCCGGTCCACCTGTGTCCGGTTAATGTCGGTCACGGTTTCAAGGAGCATTTTCGCATCCGCGTTTTCGTCGGCGGGTACGAGGATCACTTCATGAACGGAACTCGGAAGCACATAGAAATCCGTCTCCTTTTCATCAGCGAACTTCTTAAGGCACTCCCGGTACATCATGGTGGAGGCTCCGTAATACTTCTCTTTGTTCGTCATCACGTACATCGGAAAATCCTCTTTCAGAAAATCATCCCCGTAGAGTTCTGCCAGAAGCTCCCTCATGGGGCAGATCTTCGCGGGGGAGATGATCCTTACCGAATCCATGGCATCCCGGTCGAGGGTCTCCTGATCGATCCCCCACATGGAAAGATGTGAATTTCTGATCATGATGGACGCCCTCCCCTCAAACAGTTCCTCTTCCACCTGGTAGTAATAAAGAACCGCCAGATTAAGGAATCTCTTATAGGGCACCTCAAAGAGCAGATCCTTGTTCTTATCCGCATTCACAAGCTTCAGTTTGAGCCGGTCTCTTACCCTTTCGTAATCCGTGAACTGTTCGAGTTCGATACTCTTCGGCAGTTCCGCTTTCGTAAGGCTTTTCGCGAGTTTCATTGACAGGTACTCCACGTCCTCCGATGTCAGTTCCTCGTTATAGTACTCATCGATGTAGATGGTGGGGAAGGTGTTGATCCCCTGCTTTTTCGCCATGATCCCAGTGAGAACCACACCGTTGTTCTTTGTTACCCGCTGCTCAGAAACCTCATACTCATTTCCAAGAAACAGCTGCACCTTGCAAAGCATAGTATGCTTATAATCCGTAAAATCCATACATTTCTCCTTTTCATGATTTGCTTATGATCCCGGGAAACCCGGGCAAAAAGAAAAGACCATAGAAAACTATGGTCTTTACGGATCTTCATTTGTCGGATCGGGCTTAAACTCTGGAGAGATACTCACCCGTTCTCGTATCGATCTTGATCACGTCGCCCGTCTCTACAAAGAGCGGAACCGCAACCTGTGCTCCGGTCTCAACCGTTGCCGGCTTCGTAGCTCCCGTAGCCGTATCTCCTTTGAATCCGGGCTCCGTCTCCGTGATCGCAAGCTCCACAAAGAGCGGAGGCTCGATGGAGAATACGGATCCGTTGAAGGAACATACCTTTACCATCTCGTTCTCTTTGACAAATTTCAGGGCGTCGCCGACGGTATCGCCGTTCAGCGCGATCTGATCGTAGTTCTCCGTATCCATAAAGTTGTAAAGATCACCGTCTGAATACAGATACTGCATATCCTTTCTGTCTATACGTGCCTGCGGGCATTTTTCCGTGGGGCGGAACGTCTTTTCAACCACACCGCCGTTGATGATGTTTTTAAGCTTTGTTCTGACGAACGCGGCACCCTTGCCCGGCTTCACATGCTGGAACTCAATGATCTGATATACGGAGCCCTCAAGCTCGATCGTGACGCCGTTTCTAAAATCGCCTGCAGAAATCATAAGATATCCTCCTAAGAAAAATCACAACATTCTCAAACATTTTAAATGAAAGCCGTCATCAAATCAAGTCTTTTTCTCTTCCAAATGAAAAATTTTGAATACGATCCTTTCGAGGATGCGTTTCAGCCTGATATGAAACGGTTCCCGTAGATCTATTGGCTCCACGAGAACGCTCAGGATCCCGGCATTATTCGCGCCCCAGATATCGGTAAGAAGCTGGTCTCCGACCGCAAAGGTGGTCTCTGTGTCCGTACCCATGAGCCGCATTGCTTCCTCATAGCCGCGCTTCAGGGGTTTTCCCGCCTTGAACACATAGAGGCATTTTGCCTCGTCATTGAACATCTTTACCCGGGGCTCTTCGTTGTTTGAAAGAAAAAGGACCCTGAAACCGGCCGACTTCAGCCTGTCGCAAAGCGTGACGCTTCTTTCATCCGCCGGAGCGTCATGCGGCACAAGGGTATTGTCGATGTCAAAGATGATGCCGCGGTAGCCTTTTTCGTAAAGAGCATCATAATCGATGGAATAAGCCGAGGAATGATATTCGATTGGGCAGAGTTTTTTAAATAACATATGTTTTTTATGAAATCGAACTAAGGAGCAGTCTGGTATACTCGCTTTGCGGGTTCCGGTATACTTCCTCCGGAATCCCCTCTTCCACCACACGGCCCTGTCTCAGGATCACAACGCGGTCGCACATGTGATAGACCACCCTGAGATCGTGGGAGATAAAGAGGATCGAAAGCCCCATCTTCTCCTGCAGATCATTAAGAAGTTCCAGTACCTGTGCCTGAATGGTCACATCGAGGGCGGATACCGGTTCATCCGCGATGAGGAAGCCGGGCTCCTGCATAAGCGCAAGGGCGATCGCCGCGCGTTGCCTCTGTCCGCCGGAAAGCTCTCTCGGGTAACGGCCGAGGAACTCCCTTGAAAGCCCTACCATCTCAAGCTTTTCCGCAGCTTTCTTTCGCCTCGTCTCCCGGTCTTTTTCCCCCGCGAGCAGAAGTGCTTCTTCAAGCAGAAACGACAGCTTTTTCGATGGATCGAGGCTTCCCGCCGGGTCCTGAAAGATCATCCTCGGATTCGCTCCGTCCGAGAGCGTAACAGTGCCCGTACAGGGCACAAGTCCGAGGACCGCCTTCGCAATGGTGGACTTTCCCGAGCCGGATTCGCCCACGAGTCCCACGATCTCACCCTCGTTTACGGACAGGGAAACGTCAAATAACACCTGTTTTTGAATTGCGCGGTCAAAGAACCCTTTGCCCTTATTCCGGAAAGATACATTCAGATCTTCCACCTTCAGGATCTCACTCATTTCCGTCCCTTCCGTAGATCCCCGCGGGGAGTTTCGGAATCGCCGCGATGAGCTTTTTCGTATACTCTTCCTTCGGGGAATTAAAAATATCATGTGTTATTCCACTCTCCACAATATAGCCGCCTTTCATCACAAGGACCCGCTCACATAACGTATTTACAAGGCTCAGGTCATGTGAGATAAAAATAACGGCTGTATTTTTTTCTTTGTTTAAGCGCTTCAGGAGACGGATGATCTGCTTTTCGATCGTGACATCCAATGCGGTGGTCGGCTCGTCCGCGATCAGGATCTCCGGCTCCGTAATCATGGCGGAAGCGATCATGACTCTCTGCCGCATACCGCCGGAAAGCTCATGTGGATACTGGCGCATAACAGTCTCGGGGTCTCTGAGCTCCACATCCTTCAGGATCGAAAGGACCTTTTCATAGCGTTCTTCTTTTCCGAGCTTCGTATGGATCCGAAGAGGCTCTTCCACCTGATCATAGATCGTCTTTACGGGGTTAAGACTCGTTAAGGGCTCCTGAAAGACCATACTGATGTCGTTTCCCTGGATCAAGCGAAGTTCGGATCTCGGGCAGGTAAGAAGGTCCTTCCCCTTGTATACGATCGATCCCCTCTTTTTCATGTCCTTTCGGGAAAGCAGCCCCGCGATGGCAAGGGCGGACATGGACTTTCCGGATCCGGATTCGCCCACAAGTCCCACGATCTCGCCTTTTTTCAGGGTGAGATCAAAATCATAGACCACGGTCTCCGGAATGATATGGTCGTGGAATTCGATATTCAGATCGGTCACTTCAAGGATCACGCTCATTTTGATATCCCGTCCGACAAAAGTGAAAATCCGAGGATCAGCAGAATGATCGCCAATCCCGGAAAGATCGCGTAATAAGGTGCTTTGTAAAGATACGCCTGAGCCTCGGAAAGCATCCTGCCAAGGCTCGGGTCGGGAGGCTGCACACCGATCCCGAGGAAGCTCATGGAGGCTTCCGCGAGGACCGCGTTGTTAAAGCCGATCATGATCGAGGAAAGGAGCACGGTAAGCGTATTCGGAAGGATATGGATGAACATGATCCGGAAATGGGAAGCCCCGAGCAGTCTCAGGCTTTTCACATAATCCATATTCTTCTGCTTCAGGAATTCGGCCCTTACGATACGTGCGAAACTCGGGATAAAGGCGATCCCCAGAGCGATCATGACCTGATAGGTCCCCCCTCCCATAAGGGAAATGAAAAGCAGTGCAAGAAGGATGCTCGGAAACGCGAAGACCGCGTCGTTAATCCGCATAAGGATCTCGTCAAAGGCACCTCCGAAATAGCCGGTGGACGCACCGATCAGGATCCCGAAAAAGGTACCGATGAAAACAGTCCCAAGTGCCACCTTAAAAGTGGAAAGACTTCCGTCCATCACGCGGCTTAAGATATCACGGCCGAAATTGTCGCAGCCGAAGGGATGGGATCCGCTCATCCGGGCAAACTTCAGTGAAGCGTCCATCGCGTTCGGATCATAGGGCGTCCGGATGATCCCGGCCAGCATAAAGATCAGCATAAAGCCGATGAGGACCGCCCCTGCGATCAGATTCGTATTCTTTTTGAAAAGAATCCCGGGTTTACTCATTCAGATTGATCCTCGGATCGATAAGGCTGTATATGATGTCTACCAGTGTGTTCGAAATAAGGACGAGTAGCGAGATGATCACGATCACCGCCATGACCACGGGATAATCCCGGTTCGAGATCGAGGTCAGAAGGATCCTGCCCAGTCCCGGAATGGAAAATACCTGTTCCACGATAATACTGCCCGCGATCATATCCGCGAGCGCCATTCCGAAAAACGTAACGGCGGGAAGCAGGGCGTTCTTCAGCATATGATGATATAGAACATCCTTCGTCGAATTCCCGCGGGAAAATGCCGTACGGACATAGTCCATATTGTATTCGCGTATCAGTGTTCCCCGGAGAAGCCGTACCGCCATGGCAGCCTTCGGCAGCGCTATGGCAAGGGCCGGGAAGAACATATATCCGAGAAATCCCGCAAAATCCGTACGGTAGGATACATATCCGCCCGGTGTGAAGAGTCTGAATATCCGACCGAAAAGCAGGGTAATGAGGATCCCGGAAAAGAAAGGAGGGATCGCCATGATCACCTGATTGATCACGGACACGCCGCGGTCGATCCAGCCTTCCTGATGCATCGCGGCAAAGATCCCCAGAGGGATCGAAATGACGATCATGATCACAAAGGCATAAAGCGCCATCGTAAGGGTTACGGGGATCTTCTCTCCGATCATGCCCGCCACACCGATCCGGTAGCTGTAGGAAATGCCGAAGTCACCCCTCAAAAAGCCGGCGAACCACTTTACATACCGTAAAAGGACCGGTTCATCGAGCCCCAGTTCATGGCGCAGTGCCGCAAGCCGCTCCGGGGAAGCGTTCGTCCCGAGCATCGACACGGCCGCGTCGCCCGATATGAAATTGAATGCCAGGAAGACGAAGAACGTTACGAGGATCAGTGTTATGACCATCGTAACGATCTTCTTTGCCGCATATTTCATTCTGCCAGTCTGATCTTTGAAATATCCTGTACGTACAGCGGATAGAACTCATATCCGGTATACTTTTTGTTCAGCGCCACAAATTCCGGAAGATCCTGAATGTAGACGTTCGCCGCGTCCTCGGAAAGGATCTTCAGACATTCCTTGTAATATCCGGTCTTTTCATCATCATCCGTCGCTTTTTTCGCGTTGGCAAAAGCCGCGTCATAGTCGGGATTCGAATAGTTGATGAAATTCTTGGAGGATGCGGAAGTGAACCGCTCCAAAAGCGCGGAAGCGGTAAGGGAGGAAGCATCCACGCCCACAACCGTCGTGGTATAATTCCTGCCGTTATAGACATCCGAAAGCCAGCTGTCCCATTCCACGAGCTTGATGTTCGCGGTCACTCCGATCTTTTCAAACTCCTGCTTCAGAACCTGCGCGGTATCCACATGCTGCGTGTAGTTCGACGCCACGGTGATATCGAAGGTAAAGCCGTCCGGATATCCGGCCTCCTCAAGAAGAGCCTTAGCCTTGTCAAGGTCCTGATTGTAAGTATCATTCAGCTCAGGCATATAGTACTTGGAAAAAGCCGGGAACATGGAGGATCCGATCTCGGTGCCCTTTCCGTCGGATACGAAGAGCATGATCTCTTTGGGATCGATGGCATAGCAAAGAGCCTGACGGACCCTGACATCATCAAAGGGCTCCACGGCATTGTTGATATAGAGAGCCTGAACGAGGTTCATGGTCTCCTCCATGATCTCGAACCGGTCATCAAGGAGCTCCGCCTGCGCGGTAGGGATCCTGGCGAAAAGATCGATCGCTCCGGAATTCATTTCCATCGCGAGGGTGTCGGGATTGCCGATCACCTTGAAGGTCACATTCTCGATATGGGCCGCCAGATCCTTATTATAATAATCATCAAACTTCTTTATGATGAAATTCTCCTGCGGAGAACGGGATACGAACTTATAGGGTCCCGTTCCGATGGGATTCGTGTCCGGGGTCTTGTTCGCTTCCGGAATGATCGCCGCCGTCATATAGGCGATAAACTCGGTATCGGGCTCCTTCAGTTTCACGGTAAAGGTCTGTCCGTCGGCCACAGTCTCCTCAATATTGGAAAACGCCGCAACGAGCGGAGTTCCTCCGTCCAGTCCGGCGCATCGATCGATCGAATACTTCACATCCGACGTCTTAAGCTTCGAACCGTCATGGAACTTTACATTGTCACGCACCGTAAAGGTGTAGGTGCGTCCGTCCTCGGAGATTTCGTAAGCGCTTGCTACCGCCGGAATAAAATCGCCATCACTTGTGGGCTTTACAAGCCCTTCAAAAATGTTGAACAGTACCTCTTTGGTTCCCGCCGCTTCCACTTTGTGGGGGTCGAGACCGTCTTCCAGATCCTGAGGAATACCGATCGTGATGGAGGAATCATCTCCTTTCTTATCACCTGCGCATCCGCACAGTGCAATAGCAAGTACCGAAGTCATGAGGAAAAGGGAAATCAGTTTTTTCTTCATCTTCGCAATTCCTTTCTGTATGTGTTCTGTATGAAGTTGTAAATCGAGGAGATTATACAATAACGTTTCGGATTTGTAAAGGATTACTGCTGTTATTAAATTGTTGCCGGTTTACAGAAAATAGTTGACATAAGCACCGGTACACTCTATAATGTGCTTGTGTGCAGCACCAATGCATAGATATGGTATGATAAGGAGAACCTGATATGAAATGTCCGTTTTGTGGCCATGAAAACACCAGAGTCATCGATTCCCGTCCCGCCGAGGATAACAATTCGATCCGCCGGCGCAGAGTCTGTGACGAGTGTGACAAGCGTTTTACCACCTATGAAAAGGTTGAGACCATCCCTCTTATCATCGTAAAGAAGGACGAAAACCGGGAGACCTTCGACCGGGCCAAGATCGAATCCGGTGTGCTTCGCGCCTGTCACAAGCGGCCTGTTTCCGCCTCTCAGATCACGGCTCTTGTAGATGAGGTGGAAACCGAGATCCAGAGCCGTGAGGAACGCGAGATCCCCAGCTCCGTGATCGGCGAGATGGTAATGGACAAATTAAAGGATATCGATTCCGTAGCCTATGTGCGTTTCGCTTCGGTCTATCGTGAATTCAAGGACATCAATACCTTTATGGATGAGCTGAAAAAGGTACTGAAGTAAAACAAGGCCGCCGCATGATGATGTCGCGGCTGAATCATACGGGTCAAAGAAAAACCTCCGGATCGGCCGGAGGTTTTTACGTTCTCATTTCTTCAGTTCGGAACTCTTCTATTTCTTCTGAAGGAATTCCGGAATATTCAGTTTCGTCTCGGGCACTCTGCTCCGGATATCGCCGGGGGAAGTAATGGACGGTGCCGCGGTCTGAGAAACTCCCGTCCTCGGAAGGGAACCGGTAGAGCGGTTTGTGATCACATCAAGACCTGCCGCGGGCTGCTTGGGAGCCCCGCCTCCGATAACCTGGCTGCGCCCGCCGAACTGCGGGGTGATGGGACGTACAACGTTGGTCCAGCCGGTCCTCTTGGAGCCGTCCGAAACCGGAAGCGATGCGTCGCGGATCCCGGTGGCAATGACCGTTACGGTACAGGTATCCGGTTCCGTAACATCAAAGTTCGCGCCAAGGATCGTATTCACATTATCTCCGGTCAGTTCATTGATATAATTCAGGGCATCCTCCACATCGAAGGCACTGATATCGCCCGTCACATTCACGATCAGATCCGTAGCTCCGTTGATCGAGGTCTCAAGGAGCGGGGATTCCACGGCCATCTTCACCGCATCGGAAGCCTTGTCCTCTCCGGAGCCGACTCCGATCCCCACATAGGCCACGCCCTTGTCCCGCATAACGGTACGTACGTCCGCGAAGTCAAGGTTTATCAGCGCGTCATCATTGATCAGGTCCGTGATCCCCTGTACGGACTGCCTTAAGACCTCGTCCACCTTCTTGAAGGCATCCGGGAAGGTCGTCTTCCTGTCTACGATCTCATAGATCTTCTGGTTCGGGATCACGATCAGGGTATCCACATTATCCTTGATCTTCGCGATACCTTTGTTCGCGTTCGTCATCCGGACATTTCCCTCAAAGGTAAAGGGCTTCGTAACGACGCCGACGGTAAGGATCCCCATATCCTTCGCGAGCTTCGCAACAATGGGAGCCGCTCCCGTTCCGGTACCGCCGCCCATTCCGCAGGTAACGAATACCATATCCGCTCCCTTAAGGGCATCCTTAATATCCTCTTCGCTCTCCAGAGCGGCATTCTCTCCGACTTCGGGCTGCGCGCCGGCGCCGAGTCCCTTGGTCAGCCGCTCCCCGATCTGGATCACTTTATTGGCCTTGCTTCTGTTTAAAACCTGCTTATCTGTATTGATACTTATAAAAGTAACGTGCTTGACATTCTCTTCCACCATCCGGTCGATGGCATTTCCGCCTGCTCCGCCGATACCCGCTACAATAATATTAGCGCCTGCTTCCTGTTCGTTTGTCTTAATCTCGAGCACGGCCGATTCCTCCTTAAACTCACTTTATTGCGTATGCACATAATAACTGCATTATTTAATATACTTTTTTTCCGTTTGCTTTTCAACCCTTAAAATCCCGATAACAGCCGTTTTTTATACATCCGGCTGCTCCTCGTCAGACGTTTCTGCCACCGCTTCGTCTTCCGCTTCGGACTTCGGTTCGGGTTCCGGTTCCGGATCGGGTTCAAAAGATACGTTCTTCGTCTCTTCGGTATAATTTTCCATGCGCAGTACCCCGCTCCTTCCCGTAAGGTCCGGCAGCATATACTGGAGTTTCATGATCTTCTCCTCCAGTTCCTCCGGATCTCCGAGAGCGACCCTTACATCATCGAAGTACAGCATGATCGTATTGTCCGGCGCGAAAAACATCCGGTCGATCCCGAGATTGTACTTGTTCACAAGCTGTGTGATGCTGAGGATCGAACGGAATATCTCCGGATCTTCCACCGGGAGCGGTTCATAAAGGATCACATGGTCAAAGGAAAGTCCGGTAACCAGCGGGATTCCGGCGGTCTTCTGGTCGGAAGCTTCCACCACCATGCCTTCCTTGTCGAAGTACATGAATTTGTCCAGGTATTCCACATAGCCGGCAAGCGCCTTCTCATATACCGTGATCCGGATCGTATGCGGATCTTCCACCTTTATGTCCATTTTGGAGACAAAAGGCACATTTTCAACGCTCTTCTCACGATATTTCAGAGACAGGAACAGGGAGTTATCCCCAAAGGGACCGTCCATTACGAGTTTCATGATCTCGCCGTTGGAGTAATGAACATTCCCCTCCACGGAGACCGTCGTCACCTTATATGCGCCGAGCACATAACGAAATCCCGCAAGGAGCAGGCATATGAGGGCCGTCACGATAAAGGCGATCACAAATATGCTTTTATGATCCCGCAGATATTTCATACATAATCCTTGATCATGATGCTTCGCTGGACGGAGAAAACAAGCCCGACCTCAAAGAGAAGCGACACCACGGAAGATCCTCCGTAACTGATGAAGGGAAGGGAGATCCCGGTATTCGGGATCGTATTCGTAACCACGGCGATGTTCAGGATCACCTGGATCGCGATATGTCCGATAAATCCCACCGTAAGAAGCGCTCCGTACATATCCTTCGCGCTGTTTGCCGTGAGCACGCAGCGCCACAGGAGCAGAAGGAAGAGCGCGATCACGCAAAGACCGCCGAAAAATCCCAGTTCCTCACAGATGATCGAAAAGATCATGTCGTTCTGTGCTTCCGGAAGGAATCCCAGCTTCTGCATGCTCTGTCCGATCCCCTTTCCGAAGATTCCGCCGGAGCCGATGGCATACAGGGCCTGAAGGGTCTGATATCCTTTCCCGGAAGCATATTTTTCCGGATCGAGCCAGATCAGGATACGGGTCGAGCGGACACCGAGATCGGAATCCGGATGCGTTGCGATAAAATATACCACAGCTGCCGCCACGGCGACGATGACAAGGGTCATCAGGATGAATTTCAGATAGTCGGGACTCGCCACGAAGCACATCAGGAAGGTGATCCCGAAAACGATAATGGCGGAGCTGAGATTCGATGTGATAAAGTAGATCGCAGCCACCATCGGAAGCGACACTCCCATGGTGATGAGGAAGCCTTTCCAGGTAGCGATCTGTTTCCCGAGGCGTACCGCGATATAGGATACCATCAGGATAATGGCAAGCTTCGCGATCTCGGCGGGCTGGATCGAGATTCCGAACACGTAGATCCAGCGTTTCGCCCCGTTCTTCATCACTCCGAATTTGATAACGAGCCCTAAAAGCGCAAGAGCGATCACATAAGCCCAGCCGGCCAGCCTCTCGAAAAAATGATAAGGGACCATCATCACGCCGAACATTACCGCCAGTCCGAGCACCGTGCTGATGGCCTGCTTTCGCAGATAATAGGCAGGATCGTTAAACTGTACGGAACCGTCATAGGAACTGACGGAGTACAGCATCACAAGCCCGAATACCAGCAGGATGATCAGTGTGAGCAGCATCGTATAATCAAAATAGCGGACTCTGCTTTTTTTCCGAAAGATAAATCTGTTCGCCATCCTTTACGCTTCTATTCTCCCTCTTTTGCACCGTCATCACCGGAATCTCCGTCTTCCGTATCCTCTCCGGAGTCCCCGGTCTCCTCCTCTTTCGTATCATTCAGATCCGCAAGGATATCGTCATAACTGATCTCCACAAGGTCCTCGAGACCGGCCACGGTTATGGTCTCATCAAGCGGCTTTTCACCGATCGCGGCACCTGTTACTGGATCCACATAATCTCCCGTATTCGGATCCACGGCATAGCCGGTCCGGGGATCCACCGCAAAGGTCTTCCAGATCTCTTCGCTCTTTTCGCCCTCCTCAGGTACGTCCGCCTCTGCCACATCCTCGAGTCCGACCTCTTCTTCCTCCGTTAAAAGGCCTTCGGGCGCCGTGATCTCCAGCTGGAGTTCCTCAAGTTCCGCTTTTTCCTTTTCCGAAAGCTCTTCCGTCATAAAGATGCCCATATAAGGAAGCACTTCCGTAAGAATGCTCCTTACGATCCTGGTGGCGTATTTCGCGTCGTCCTGATGATGGACGTTCGGACGGTCAACCACCACATAAATTGCGATCTCCGGGTCGTTTGCGGGGGCATATCCCATAAAGGAAACCACATATTCATTATTCCCGCGGGGAAGCGTCTGGGCCGTCCCCGTCTTTCCGCCGATCATATATCCTGCCGGCCTTGCGGTCTTTCCGGTACCGTGCTCACCCGTCACCACGGTATTGCACATCGACACAATGCGGTCGGAAGTCTCTTTCGAGATGGTCTGCCGAAGCAGCCGCGGTTCGATATTCTGCACCGTCGCTCCCGAGGAGTTCAGGATCTTCTTTACCACATGGGGTTCGTAATAGTAACCGCCGTTGATAAGAGAGGAAAAGGCGCTGATCATCTGGATCATCGTGCAGTTGTAGCCCTGTCCGAAGGAGCAGGTCGCAAGCTCCGAGGAGCGCATATTGTCTTTGGAATATACAAGCGTATCCGTCCGGGATTCGCCGGCCAGATCGATGTTTGTCTTCAGTCCCAGGTTGAAATTATGCTGGAATTTCACATAATTTCCGACGCCCTCGGCTGCCGCCACGTTCATAAGGACCACGTTGCAGCTTCGCTCGATCCCTTCCGTCACGGTAAGGATCCCGTCCCCGTAGGTATTATGGCAGTGGATCTCATGGCCGCCCACTTCAAGAACACCCTGGCAGTTGTAGCTCTCATTGCCCGTAATGGATCCGGATTCCAGTGCTCCCGCCACGGTAAGGGGCTTACTAACGGAGCCCGGCTCATAGGCATCCGAGATGCAGAAGTTCTTCCAGAGCGCGTTCAGATTCTGATACATCGCTTCATCCGTAAGGGACCCGACATTTTCTTCGGTGATCGTGAGTTTCGTTCCCGTTTCGGGATCCACGACCCTTTTCCCCTTTTCATCCAGCATCGGCATTCCGATGAGAGCATTGGTATCCCGGGTATTGTTGAGATCAAATACGGGATAGGATGCCATCGCAAGGATCTCTCCCGTATGAATGTTCATGATGACGCAGCCGAGATTATTCGCTCCGTTGCCCGGACGGGCGTTATCGTGGTATTCTTCGTCGAATTTCCGAAGATGCCGCTCCACCATGCTCTGGATGTTCGCGTCGATGGTCGTCACGATGGAATAGCCGTCCTCCGCGGAGATCGTAGTGCGCTCCAGAGCGCCTTCCTCATTCATGTAACCGTACTGGCGCCCCTGAGTGCCCGAAAGGACATCGTTGTAATACTCCTCAAGCCCGTAGGTCCCCACATTGTCCGTGGACGCGAAGCCAACCACGTCGCAGGCAAGACTTCCGCCCGGATAGGTCCGCTGATATTCCTCCTCAAACCAGACCCCGGCGATCAGGGAATCCTCCGCGTTCTGAAGCTCGATAAAATGCTGGATCTTCTCATAGGGAAGTTTTCTCGCGATCACGCGATAGCGCGAGGTTTCTTTGTTGGATTCGAAAAAGCCCCGTACATCCGTCACGTTGATCCCGAATTCTGACCGCAGCGCATTAAAGGTCGGCTCGATCTTCGCTTCGTCCCGATTGAGGTCCACGGAATCAAGGATCACGTTATAGACCTTTTCCGAAGCCGCCAGCACGCTTCCGTTGGAATCAAGGATCGATCCCCGCTTGTAGGGGATCGTCATACTGTCGTATTTCTGCTGGGAAAGGACCTGTTTTTTATACCGTTCCCCATTGTCCCGCGTGATCGCATAGAGACGATAGGTCAAAAAAACAAAGACCAGCAATACCAGTATGTACAGTATTGCCAGCTTTGCTCTCATTGCGTTTGTAAATGTTTTGGGCTGCTTGCTCATATCACTGTTCCGGGATCTTTCCGGTCTGCCTCAGATAGTCGCTGTCCTCCCCGTTGAACGAGATGATCTGCCCCTCGAGCGCGTAGCGCATGCCGAGTTCCTGAATGGCGATCTTTCTCACGTTCTCAAGATCCACATTACTTGTAATTCTACTATAATTCTCATCGTTATCAAGTCTTAATTCGTTGAGCCTGCTCTCCTGCTTTGCGATGTCCTTGATATAATTCGTGATCTGGGACTGCAGGGACAGATAATAGCCGACCATCACGGCGAGCACCGTAACAGCCACCGTAAGGAACAGTCCGCAGCGGAACGTATTCGCCCTCTTGCGTTTCCGGTGTCCTTCTATGACCCGGAGTCTTTCCTCATCGTATTCTCTTGCCGCATTCTGTTTTCTTACTGCCTGGGCTGCCATTTCGGTCTCCTTTTCAAGCTTTTTCGAATATTCTCAGTTTCGCACTCTTTGCTCTTTTGTTTTCGCCGATCTCCTCTTCGGAGGGCAGGATCGGTTTCCGGTTCACCGCGTGTCCGAGAGGCTTTTTCCCGCAAACGCATACCGGGAAGGAAGGCGGGCAGGTGCAGGGGTTTTCCGCATTTCGGAATGCCGTCTTAACGATCCGGTCCTCCAGGGAATGGAAGGTGATGATACAGAGTCTGCCTTTGGGATTAAGCAGGGATATCATGGTATCCAGACTGTCCTTCAACACTTCCAGTTCCCTGTTGCATTCGATCCGGATGGCCTGAAATGTCCTCTTGGAAGGATGTCCTCCCGTTGCTCTCATTCGGGCCGGGATCGAGGATGCTATGATCTCATTCAGCTCAAAGGCGGTTTTTATGGGAGTTTTTCGCCGGTATGAGCAGATATTCGATGCGATCTTTCCGGCGAATCGTTCTTCGCCGTAATCCCGGATGATCCGGGTAAGTTCTTCTTCGGTATAGGTATTTACGATCTCTTCCGCCGTAAGGAGGTCCCGGTCATCCATCCGCATATCGAGTTTTCCGTCGAAGCGGTAGGAGAAGCCGCGCTCTTCATTATCGAGCTGGAAGGAGGAAACACCAAGGTCAAGCAGGATCCCGTCCACAGCGTTGATCTTCTCCTTATTGAGCACTTCCCCGATCTGTCCGTAATTGCTCCTTACGATCCGTATATGTTCTTTAAAAGGTTCAAGGCGGCGGGTGGCGGCTTCGATCGCGTCCTTATCCCGGTCGATCCCGATAAGGATGCCTTTTTCGCCGAGCCTTTTTGCGATCTCGATGCTGTGTCCCGCACCGCCAAGGGTCCCGTCGACATAGACGCCGTCCGGCTTTATCGCAAGTCCCTCTATGCATTCATCAAGCAGTACGGAAGTATGTGCAAATTCCATCAGATCCCGATCCCGAGTTCCACCATATGTCTGGAGATCTCGTCCATATCTTCGAAGGAAACCGTTCCGTCGTACCTCTCTTTGCTCCAGATCTCGACTCTCGAACCCACCCCGATCAGCACGGCATCCTTTACGATATCCGCGTACCTGAGCAGTGTTTCGGGAAGCTGGATCCTCCCGGACCTGTTCACTTCGACCATCGCCGCGCCGGCAAGGAAGAATCGCACGAACTGGCGGGCGTCCTTATCTATCATCGGAAGGCTACGAAGTTTTTCTTCAAACTGCTTCCACTCGTCAAGGTCGAACACAAAGAGGCATCCGTCCATTCCCTTCGTGACCACGCACTCTTCGCCGAGGCTTTCACGGAATCTGGCCGGGATGATGAGACGTCCCTTTTCGTCCAGTGTGTGGTTGTATTCGCCCATAAACATCGAGATCGGATTCTCCTTTGCAGATATGTGACACTTTCTGCCACTTTCTGCCACCTACTGACAATATTACAGTACTTTTCGGCAAAAATCAACCCTGAAAACGCAAAAAACCTCCGCCGGATTTCCGGCGAAGGCTTTTGTCATCTCACTTAACCTTTTTAACTCTGTTGCTGCTCCCCGTTATCCTCCGGATCTTCTTCCGGGGTTTCTTTCGAAGATTCCGTCTCGTTCGGCTTTCCCATCCTTACGACCTCATACTTCGGCTTCCAGCCCCTGGACAGCCTTACCCTTGTTACAATCTCCGTTCCGATGGAAAAGATCACCAGCACGATGGCAAGGGCCTGGGAAACCTTGATCACGGTGCCGGGAATAAAGAGCGTATCCGTTCTGATCCCCTCAATGAAAGCCCGGCCGAGGCCGTAGCCGCCGAGATATCCGAGGATCACCTCCCCGTTAAAGGTCTTGAATTTCCACAAAAGAAGGAGCAGGAGAAAGATGGCCAGGTTCCACAACATTTCATAAAGAAAGGTCGGGTGCACCTGGATGAAATTTTCTCCGGCGCCGATGTGGGCGGCAAGATCAGCCGAAATATCCTCGGAACGCACGGCTCCAATCGGAAGGCGCATTGCCAGCAGGCCATCGGAGTATCCTCCGAAAACCTCCCGGTTAAAGAAATTTCCCCATCTCCCGATGGCCTGCCCCAGGATCAGGCAGGGAACTCCGGTATCGCCAATCAGCAGCGGATCGATCTTCCGGCGCCTCGCGAAAAGAAAGATCCTGATAAACGCGCCGATCACGCCGCCGTAGATCGCAAGTCCTCCCTCACGGAGCGCGAAAACGGAAAGAAGATTCCCTTTAAAATCATCCCAGCGGAAGATCACATAATAGATCCGCGCGCAGATCACGGATACAATGATGGCCCGAAAAGTGAAGTCCCAGTAGATCTCCTTGTCCTGCCCTGTCCTTTTCGCGATCTGAAGCGAGGTAAAAAAGCCCGCCGCCATACCAAGGGCGATGCAGATCGAATAAAGATAGATCCTGAATCCGAAAACGGAAAAGGACTGCGGGACATCGGTCAGAAAAATACCGAGGTTCGGGAATGAAATATCCGTTACGCTCATAATACTCTCCGCTTTCTTTTATACATTAAACCGGAACAGGATCACATCCCCGTCCTTTACGACATAATCCTTTCCTTCCATACCGACAACGCCTTTTTCGCGCGCGGCCGCAAGAGATCCCAGTTCCAGAAGATCCTTGTAGTTCACGACCTCTGCCTTGATAAAGCCGCGTTCGAAATCCGTATGGATCTTACCGGCAGCCTGCGGTGCCTTTGTTCCGATCGTAATGGTCCAGGCACGGCATTCATCCTCTCCCGCCGTCAGGAAGCTCATAAGATTCAGGATCCGATAGCTTGCCTTTATGAGTTTTTCAAGGCCGGATTCCTTAAGCCCCAGATCTTCGAGAAACATTGCTTTTTCTTCATCATCCAGCTCCGCGATCTCCTGCTCGATCTCTGCCGAGATCACAAAGACTTCGCTCTTTGTTTTCGCGGCATATTCGCGGACCTTCGCAACATGCGGGTTGGATGCCCCGTCGTCCGCAAGATCGTCTTCCGCGACATTCGCCGCGAAGATCACCGGTTTTGCCGTAAGGAGGTTCAGGACCTTAAATGCCGCTTCTTCATCCTCATCTTCGCAGGTAAAGCCGATGGCAAGGTTTCCCGCTTCAAGAAATGCCGTAAGGCGCTTCAGCATCTCGACTTCCTTCGCGATCTTTTTATCATTGTTAGCGGCACGTCCCTGTTTTGAGATTCTCCGTTCGATGACTTCAAGATCCGCGAAGATCAGTTCCAGATTGATGGTCTCGATATCGCGAAGGGGATCCACGGTTCCGTCCACGTGTACGACATTCGCATCCTCGAAGCAGCGCACCACATGTACGATCGCGTCCACTTCCCGGATATTGGCAAGGAACTGGTTTCCGAGTCCCTCTCCCTTTGATGCTCCTTTTACGAGCCCCGCAATATCCACGAACTCGATGGTGGCCGGTGTTACCTTCCTGGTATGGTACATTTCCCCCAGCAGCCGGATCCTCTCGTCCGGTACCGCCACCACGCCCACATTCGGATCGATGGTGCAGAAAGGATAATTGGCCGATTCCGCTCCGGCTTTCGTCAGTGCATTGAATAATGTACTTTTTCCGACATTCGGAAGTCCCACGATTCCTAGTTTCATTTTTACTTCCTCTTCCTTATATTTTCTAGTGTTTCCGGGCTTTCATCCCGGTCAGCGCACCATTCCGCACCATTTTGGCATTCAGATATGTGCACTTTTATTAACTTACGTTCTAATAGCTTATCCTGCAGATTCAAAAATCTCCATTCCTTTAGCAAGAGATTCATCAGTGACATGAACATACAGATCCATTGTGGTAGATAACTGAGCATGTCCGAGAATCTTCTGCAGCACCTTGGGCTGTACCCCTCTTTCGATGCAGCGTGTAGCGAATGTGTGACGAAGCGCATGCATACAGAACGGCTTGAGCCCTGCCCTATCGCAGATCTTATAGAGGGCCGTATCATAGGTCGAATTCTTTACAGGTTCACCTGTCCTCTGACTGATAAAGACAAGGTCTCTCATTTTAAGAACCTTCGTGGTGCCGCTGCGCGTATCATGATACTGCAGCTCCTGATCAAGAGTATCCGATTCCTTCCTATAATGTCTGCGCGTCTCCTCTGCTTTAAGAATATCATACGCCTTCGAAGTCATAGG
>JAILLW010000030.1 GCA_024692955.1 Lachnospiraceae bacterium
CAAGCGGCAGGCCCTGCGCATAGTTCAGAAGATCCTCACAGAACATCTCCACGTTTCTTTCCAATGTGTGGGCAAGGGTGAGATTCCCTGCCACATGGGGCGTTATGAGAAGATTCTTCGTATGCCAGAGACGGCTCCCGGCCGGGATGGGCTCAACGGAAAAAACATCCAGGGCGGCCCCGGCGAGCCTCCCCTCTTCCAGGGCGTCAACAAGGGCATTCTCATCGATGGCCGAGCCTCTTCCCACATTTACGATGTACGAATCCTCCGGAAGCAGCCGGATCCTTTTATCCGACAGGATCCCCTTTGTTTCCGCCGTATCCGGAAGGCTCATAACGAGAAGATCCGTATCCGGGAGCACCACATCAAGCTCCTCCGTTTTCAGAATCCTGTCGAAGGCAGGCTCAGCGCATATGCCGCTCCTGCAGATACCGGTGATGCGCTCCGGAAGAAAGGCCTTTGCCCTTTTTGCGAATTCGCTTCCGATATCCCCGGTTCCGAGGACCGTGATCCTGCTGTCCTTAAGGGACTTCTGGGCACGCCTGCTCCCCCATTTTCCGGCAAGGGACTCCTGATAGACCTCCGTCATCTTCCGCATCATCATCAGGCTCACCATGATGATATGCTCGGAGATGCTGACTCCGTAAGCCCCGGCCGAATTCGTGATGATGCAGTCTTCGTTGGCGAACATATCCGGTTTCAGGAGAAAATCGACTCCCGCCGAAGGCACACAGAGCCACTTAAGGCTACTGCTCTTTGCCGCCGTCTGAAGGCCGAAGCCGTAGAGCACCTCCGCGTCCTCAAAATCCTCCGGGATCTTTTCCTCCGAGTCCGTAAAGAAGACCTCGGCGCCGGCTTTATCCGCCGTCTTCCTGATCATCTCCTCATGTTCCTTTTTGAGCTCCCTGCTCAGCACGATCACTTTCATTGATTTCCCTTTCCCTACATTTCATTCTTTTCCGGAATCGCATTCTTTCCGGCAGTTTCTTTTTTACACTGTCCTCATACCGCCCCCGCAGGCGGCCGTTCCGCTCAGATCATGAGGGAATCGATCCCGGATCCTTCTTCCTTTCCCGCGGCCTCCCGGATAAGGAGTGCTTTTGCGAGCACCCTTGACGCGTCAAGATCATCGATCATGCGGAGAAGTTTTTCCCTGTCCGGCCTTATCACGTCAAGATAGATCCTCATATGGTCCGTATTCCGGTCAAAGTCCTCCTTAAGCGCTTCCCAGGCCCTGTCCTTTTCCGTTCCGAAGGCCCTCTCCCGAAGATAGTCCCCGATCGTTTCCCGGATGCCGGGGGCAAGGTTTTCCGGATAGCGGAGGCGAAGATAGCAGAGGCGGCATTTCCCGATCCCGATCTTTTTTACGTAATCGTCCGTCTCCCCCGGCATCTCACCGTCCACCATGCCGACGCCGTCAAAGGAAATATCCTCCTCACCGCAAAGCGCCACCCTGTCGCTGCTTTCCGCATCATCCGAGCGAAGGAGCGAAAGAAGCGAAAGATCCCATTTTTCATACCAGAATCTCTCCCCCGGATCCTTTGCGCGAAGAAGATGCTCATTGTTCATCCGGTTCGCCGTCGCGGCGTAGAGAGCGGAAGCGCCCTCATCCATATCGGAAAACCGGATCCTTTCAAGCATGTCGCAGCCTTCGAAGACTCCTTTCCCGAAAATGCTCCCGTCCGCCTTTTTGTCGATCCGGACGCTCCTTAAACTCCGGCATTTCGAAAAGGCCCAGTCTCCGATGCCGAGCACCGTCCCCGGGAGGATCACCTTCTGAAGGGATCTGCAGTTAAGAAAGGCCTTTTTCCCGACGGCGAAAAGATCCTCCCTCCCGGAAAGATCGAGTACCGCGCCCTCCCCTTCATATCCGGTAAGGAGAAGCCCCTTTGGAGTCTCCTCCGTCGAAAGGAAAAAGTTTCCTTCCCGGATCTTCATGAGAGAAACTCCAGGATCTCTTTTCGAAGATCCTCCCTCCGGTCGTTTACCATAAGGAGCTTCTGATGCTTCTCATAAGCGTCCGAACCGAAATTCGCGAAGAACGCGGAGCTGTCTTTTGCCAGGGTAAGCTCCGTGACAAGGAGCAGCATCTCATCGGAATCCTCACCGAAGATACGGGAGAAGCTGTCGAAAAGATTCTCCGTCTCCTTCTTTACACCGTCCGCCTGTTCCTTAAGCTCTCCCAGTTTTTCATTGTAGACTCTTCTTAAACTCTCCTGATCCTCTGCCTTCTTTCGAAGTTCCGTTAAAAATGCCGCTTTCTGCCGGGCTTTCTTCTTTTCCGCTGCGGACAGGGTTCCCGCCTTTTTCTTCTCTTCCGCCTTCATCCCGGTCTCTTCGATCAGTTCCTTCAGCCGTGTCTTTACATCCGTTCCCTCTTCGAGGAGTCCGAGGATCATACCGCGGCTGTCCGAAAGGAGCGCCGTCTTTTCCGTCACCGGCTTCATCTTCGACTTCAGCATGTCGGAAAGCAGTCCCGTAAGGGCAAGTCTTTCATCCACCGGCGCCTTCCATACGGTCTCCATCGTTTTTTCGCTGACCTTTCCTTCAAAGGCCGCTTCCAGGTCATAGGCCCTGCGGTATTTCTGCCAGAGATCGTAATAAGCGGAGAATTCTCTGACAGTCGTGTCATTTTTAATATACTGTCCTATGAGCCGGTCCGTCACCTTCTTTCCCGACTCCTCATAGAGCCGGATCATATCGGAAAGATCCTCCCAGCCGCGGGCAGTCACGTAATTCCGGCCGCCGGCTGTCGTCTCCACCCGGTAGAAGCTGTCCCTGTCCGCCTCGAGAAAGCCCAGGATCGCACCGTGGATCCCGGTCTCGCCGGCGTACTTTTTCCATGCGGGGTAATCCGCCTCCACCTCGATCACCTTCAGCCTGTCCAGGGTCACCACATCAAACTCCCGGACCGCCCTGTTGAATTCCGGCGGATTTCCGGCGGTCACGATGACCCAGCCCTCCGGAACCGAATGCCGCCCGAAGACCTTGTACTGAAGGAAGCCCAGCATGGAGGGATAGAGGGTTTCGGATACGCAGTTGATCTCATCAAGGAAAAGGATCCCCTCCCCGACTCCGCTTTCCTCCATCGTATCATAGACGGAAGCGATGATCTCACTCATGGTATATTCCGACACGCTTGTCACTTTCCCGCCGAAGTTTTTCTCCCGGATAAAGGGAAGGCCGAGGGCGGACTGTCTCGTATGATGGGTCATGGAATAGCTGACGAGAGCGATCCCGAGTTCCGAGGCAACCTGGCTCATGATCGCCGTCTTTCCGATCCCCGGGGCTCCCACAAGAAAGACCGGGCGCTGCTTTGCCACCGGGATCCGGTAGTCTCCGAACTCATCCTTCGCAAGGTAGAGCTCCACGGTATCCTTAATGAACTGTTTTGCTTCAGCGATCGTCATCTTCGTTCTCCAATATCACTTTGACTGCCCAGAAGGGAACATCCGGGCGGTTAACGTCCTCACTGTCAAAGACGAACATCGTATCGTAATCCGGTGCTTTTTCCGGAT
The DNA here is from genome assembly GCA_024692955.1 of Lachnospiraceae bacterium. Classification (GTDB taxonomy): domain Bacteria; phylum Bacillota; class Clostridia; order Lachnospirales; family Lachnospiraceae; genus JAILLW01. The sequence continues at coordinate 3,519 of JAILLW010000030.1, forward strand.
AAACACCATATCCGTCGGTAAAATAGATAAGCCCCTTAAGATCCTTTATCCGCTCCTTTTCCCGAAGCTCCTCCACGTAGGAAAAGACAGGACGGAAATCCGTTCCGCCGAAGCCCCGGATCTTCAGATTCGCGGCGGCCTCCTTAAGTTCGTTTTTCGAACGGATCAGAAGATCCTCCGTCACCGAGGAATCGCACTGCACAAGGTGCACGTTAAGCCTTTCGGAAAGAGAGACCGACTTTTTCAGGATATCAAAGGTCCTTTCAAGGAAGCCTTCCACCCTCTTTCCCCGGACGGAAGCCGAGGTGTCGATGGCGATCACGAAGCTTCTTACCTTCTTTTCCTCCGTATACTCGAGGGGCTCGATAAGGGGCATGTCCCCGTAGGTCGAAAGCCCGTACATATAGTAGCCGTAATCAAACTCATCCGGATTGATCCGGATCTCCTCGCTCATGACCGCGAATCGGGAAAGGATCTCATCGTAATCATACCGCTTCCCGGTGCTCTCCTTCAGCGCCGCAAGGAGCTCCTCCGCCCCGGCGACATCCTTCGAAAATGTCTTAAGCTCCGCCTTCACCCGCTCCGCGATCTTCTCCCAGTCACTTTCGGAAAGCTTCTCATCCCGCTCATAGCGAACCTTCACCGCGGATTTCGGAAGGTCAAAGGAAAAAAGTCTTGCATAGCCGCTTTCGGAATCCTTCGAGATCCCGCCCACCATAAACTCGCGGTAGATTGAATCCGCGTTCAGCCGGGGAACCCATTTGGAAAGCCGGCCGAGAATGATCCTCTCCTCCGCGTCCCGAAGAAGCCCCGCCCCTTCGATCTCCATGGACAGAATGAGTTCTTCCACCGCGATATCCGTCGCGAGATGCCAGTATCTTTCGTCCCCACGGTCCTTCCTGAAAGGGTGGAGAAGGATGGCATGAAGGAGGATATGCAAAAGCAGTCTTACGGCAAAGGCCGGTTCCTCCTTATAGTCGTAAAGGAGTTTTTCCGGATCATAGATCAGCGTCTCCCCGTCAAAGATATAGCCGCCGCATCCTTTCTTTGCCTCAAAGACGAGCCGGTTCAGGGCCGCGTCAAAAAATCGGAGGCGCACAATGACCGTGTCTTTCGCGAGTTTCAGGACCTTTTCGGCATAATCTTCGATCGTTCTTTCGTCTGTCATATCAAGATGCCCCGGTTTCCTCCTTCGGGGGCTCAGGCTTCATCCTTCAGGGCTCCGGCTTCATCCTTCGTCCCGAGCAGCGCCTGATAGATCTCCCTCTTCGGAACGCCGCGGTCCTTCGCTGCCTGCCTCATGGCTTCCTTCCTGTCCATTCCGAGTTCAAGATAATGCCGCACATGGTCTTCCACGGTCATGGTCTCATATGCCGTTCTTTTTTCGTCAAGCAGTTCTCTCCGGTCTTTTCCTTCGATCACAAGAACGAATTCCCCCCGGGGCTCATTGACGTCAAAATAGCATTCCGCCTCTCCGATGGTGGAAAAGGGCAGGATCTCCTCAAACTTTTTGGTAAGCTCCCGGCAGAGCGTGATCTTCCTCGGATCCAGTTTTTCCTTCAGGATGCCGAGGGTCTTAAGGAGACGGTGGGGCGCTTCGTAAAGAAGGATCGTCCGGGTCTCCGAAGAAAGCTCCGAAAGGATCTCTTCCCGTTCCTTTTTATCCGGCGGAAGAAAGCCCTCAAAGCAGAACCTCCCTGTGGAAAGTCCGGACAGGATAAGCGCGCTTATCAGGGCACAGCATCCCGGAAGAGAAGTGACGGGAATGTCATTTTCCATACACTTTTGAACCAGCACCTCTCCGGGATCCGAGATCCCCGGCGTCCCCGCATCGGTCACCAGCGCGATGCTCTTTCCCTGAAGAAGGACCGATACCAGCTCATCGGCCTTCTCATATTTATTATGCTCATGATAGGAGGTCATGGGCGTATGAATATCGAAATGATTAAGGAGCCGGATCGTTCCCCGGGTATCTTCCGCCGCGATAAGATCCGCTTCCTTCAGAGTGTCGATGCAGCGCGCCGTCATATCTCCCAGATTTCCGATGGGAGTCGCGCAAAGATAAAGGGTTCCGCTCATGAGGTCCGCTCCTTTCCGCCGGAAGCCTCCTCGTTCGCGTAGATCGATGCCACTTCTTCCGAGTAGGAGCCGTCCTCCCCGTAAATGATGAGGGGAGGTTCGATCCGAAGGAACGGATTGCCGCCCATTGCGCCTTCCATCAGGATCATGTTCGGTTCTTTTTCCTTCGACGGATAGACAAGACGCATCCGCTTCGGTTCGATCCGGTATTTTCGCATAAGATCCATGATATCCGGCAGCCTGTGCGGCCGGTGCACCATAAAGAAAGAGCCGTTCGGCGAAAGCAGATAGGCTGCGGTCCGGATCACATCCTCCAGGGTGCAGAGCAGTTCATGACGGGCAATGGCCTTTGCGGAGGAAGGATTGATGAGCCCGCTGTTCTCATTCATATAGGGAGGATTCACCGTGACCACGGAAAAGGTTCCTTTCGGAAAAAGCTCCGGCGCATTTTTAATATCACCTGTTATTATATCGATGCGATCCGTAAGCCCGTTCAGTTCCACGCTCCGTCTCGCAAGGGCGGCGCTCTCCTCCTGGATCTCCATTCCCGCCATATGCGGGCAGTCCGTCTTTGCCGCAAGGAGGATCGGGATCACGCCGTTTCCGGTGCAGAGATCCATCAGGGAATCCGTGGCTTTTGCCCGCACGAAGCCTGACAAAAGCACCGCATCCATTCCGAAGCAGAAAAGCTCTGTATTCTGAATGATGCGGTAACTGTTTCGAAGAAGCTCATCGAGCCTCTCGTTTTCATTTCGGAGGATATCGCCCTCGTTCATTCCGTTTCCTTTAATTATCGTCGAGTTTGGATTTTCCTTCGCTCTTTTCGCTCTTTTCGAGCTTCTCAAGTTCCTTCATTTCCTCGGCGGAAACTCCGTCCCGGTTCTTTCCGCGGCGGCGTCTGCGGAATTTCAGCCGGGAGGCATGATATTCCTCGATCTCCTTTTCGCCGTCCGTCTCCACGATCACCTTCACCAGCTGACGGAGCACGTTGACGGAATGGACTTCGCCCTTTTTCCCGTCGTCCGTCGTGACGTAATCCCCCGTATTCGGAAGGGTCTTGTTGAGCTCCTCGTAGGTCTCCTCCTCATGCTTCAGGCAGCACATAAGCCGCCCGCAGACTCCGGAGATCTTCGTCGGGTTCAGGGACAGATTCTGCTCCTTCGCCATTTTGATCGAAACGGGAATAAAGTCGGAAAGATGGGCATGGCAGCAAAGAGGCCGCCCGCAGATTCCGATCCCTCCGAGGATCTTTGTCTCATCTCTGACACCGATCTGGCGAAGCTCGATCCTTGTCCGGAAAACGGACGCAAGATCCTTTACAAGCTCCCGGAAGTCCACGCGGCCGTCCGCCGTGAAATAGAAAAGCACCTTGTTGTTGTCAAAGGTGTATTCCGCATCGATGAGCTTCATTTCAAGCCCGTGTTTGGCGATCTTCTCAAGGCAGATCTTGAAAGCTTCCTTTTCCTTGTCCTTATTCCGGAGCGCCTGCTCGTCGTCTCGCTTCGTGGCGATACGCATGATCGTCTTCAGGGGGGAATTCAGATCCTCCTCTTTTACTTCCTTCGGATCCGAAACCACATAGCCGTATTCCACGCCCCGCGCGGTCTCCACTATGACATGATCCGTTCGTTTGATCTCGAGATTTCCCGGGCTGAAGAAATAGATCTTGCCCGCAGTCCTGAACCTTACTCCGACTACCTTAACCATTTTATTTACCTCCATCTATAAACCGCTTTGGTGCTTATCTATAAACCGCTTTATCTATAAACCGCAATATCCCCGTCAGTTTTCCTTGATCGAAAGGAGCAGAAGCTCCATGGAAAGATCAAAGTTGACGTTGGCCTGAAGTCTGGCCTTGCATTTCTCGATGGCCTGGATGATCGTCTCGATCCCCTCATAGGTGCTCTTGTCAGCCGCCTTCCGGATGGAGGGAAGCTCCTCCCGGAAGATCAGTCCGTTGGCATCATGCGTCGCCTTAAAAAGGAGCATGTCCCGGTACCAGATCAGGAAGATGTCGAGATAGTCATTGACATCGAACTTGTATTCATTGAAGCGCTTCACCGCAAGAGTGAGGTCGCCCACATCCATATCGTTGATATTCTTAAGCAGGGAAAGGGCTTCGTCCTTAGCCTTATCAAATTCCTCGGATTTTGCAAGCAGCCGCGCCTTTCCGGTATTTCCTCTCGCGAAGGCCACGCAGATCTGCGCCTTGTAATCCGGGATCTGCATCGTCCGCATCAGGAATTCCTTGATCTCCTCATCCTTCGCGGGCTTCATCTGAAGGGAGATGCAGCGGCTTAAGATCGTGGGAAGGAAGACATCCACGTTGCTCGTCAGGAGCATGATCACCACATATTCCGGCGGCTCCTCGATGGTCTTTAAAAGGGCATTCTGGGCCTGCACGGTCATAAGCTCCGCGTCATTTACGATGTAGATCTTCTTCGGTCCCTGATACGGCTTGATCGCCACATCCGAGTTGATCTGATTCCGCACATCTTCGACACTTATCACATTCGGCTTCTCATGCGTCACGAAAATGATATCCGGATGATTCATGCTCTGTGCCTGAATACAGGAATGACACTTCCCGCAGGGCTCCGCATCGTCGCGGTTTTCGCACTGCAGTGCTTTCGCGAATACCTTTGCGAGAAACTCCTTTCCGGAATTCCGCTCACCGTGGATGATATAGGCGTGTGAGACCATATCCGTACGGATCGCGTTCTGCAGGTAATCCTTTAATTCCTTCTGTCCGACAATGTCGCTGAATCTGCCCATGTTCCTTCTCCCTGGTCGATCTTTTATCAAACAGCGCGGCTTTGGCGCGCTTTGTGATTCAATCCCCTTATTATATGTACATCCGGATCTGCCGGTCATCATTTGCCGCCTTCAGGGCAGGCTTTCCCGCGTCGGGCCGGCATCTCCCGCATCAGACCGGAATCTCCCGCGTCAGGTCAGAATATCGAGAAGAAGTCCCCGGATCTCCCCGATCTTCGTAAGGATCGCCATATGGTCCTGCTCATCCTTCATCAGCTCCTGCGCCAGCGCGTCGAGATTCTCGTCCACCAGATGCACGATCCCGTAGACCCGGTGCCGTCCGCGGCGGTCAAGGAAATTCTCCCTCGAAAACTCATGGGAACGGGACACGATCTCATTCATGAATTCCTTGATCAGTGTCCGGTATCGCCGCATATCCTTGATGTCACGCTTTTTGCCGAGCTGATCCCCCTGGCGGGTGATCTCTTCCATCATCGCGGTAAGGCGCTCGGTAAGTCCCTCATCGCCGAGCTTCGAAAGCAATGCGAACTTAAAACCGCCGTCCGGCTCCTGTGCGGGCTTTACGGTCTCGGTCTGTACGATGGGGGTTGTCTGTGTGACTTTTATATCCATTCCGTATTCCTGCCGTGATCGTCCCGGCAGATCTTTCTTTCCCGGTCAGCAGCGCCGCTTCCGTCCCGTCAGACGAATTCCATCAGGTATTCCCGGATCCTGCCGAGACATTCCGTCAGGTTCTCATTGCAGAAGCGGATCCTGATCCCCGCCTCGAAAAGCTTCTCGTCCGAAAAATCCTCGGAGTCCGCAAGGAACCTCCGGCACATCTCCTCGTATTTCGGCTCCTCCTCACGCATCTCCCGGTTCAGTGCGCGTTGGAGCCTTATCCCGTCGTCCACCTCGAGGTAGACCGGGATCACGTATCTCCTGCCATAATAATCGGCAGTTTTCGCGTAAGACTCAAGAGTCCCGATGATAAGATAGTTCTTTTTTTCCAGATTGACCGTACCGTCATCCACGGTGAAATAGCGCCAGAGCCCGTGATAGGTATGATAAACGCGGTCCTCGATGACTTTCTTCTCCCGGACGAGCTGATGGAAATGCTCATCATCCGTGAAATGATACTGGACTCCGTCCTCTTCATTCTCACGGATCGGTCTCGTCGTATAGGGGATCACCTTTTTAAAGTGAAAGGTGGGATCCCGCATCAGTTCCCGGTAGATCGTATCCTTTCCGGATGAACTTTTGCCCATCAAGTATACCATTTTTCCCATATGAATGAAACCTTCCTCTTTTTCGTAAGGCTCTTAACCGACGGTCACTGCCTCAAAAGGACCGCGACCTTTCCCTCTTCAATACCCCTTATATCATATCCCGCGTCAAGAAGCGGGATCAGTTCCGAAACAAGTTTTTCGGGGATCCGCTCCCCGGGCACCGCCATCGGCACTCCGGGCGGATAGGGAAAAAGAAAATCCCCCGCGATCCTTCCGGATGCATCCTCAACGGGAACAAAGGTTTCCGGAAGGGCAAATGCCTCGTAAAGAGGGATCACCGTCTCCGGCAGACGAAATCCCGAAAGCGCCGGGCAGCCATGACCCGGCTCACCGGGTGTTTCTTTATCCGGCCCCCCGGGTGTCTCTTTATCCGGCCCCCCGTGCTCATCCGGGCCCTCTTCAAGCTCCCGGTCGATCCCGGAAAGGGCCAGAATCAGACGTTTTACCCCTTCTTCGGTATCCGAGCCGGTAAGGATCCCGAGCACGCACTGACCGGAGGCCATCTCCATCTCAATCCGATACCGGTCCCGGAGGCATTCAAAAAGCTCTCTTCCCGAGAAGGGCCTGCCCTTCCGGCCGGTACCCGGTTCCACCCGGAAAAGAAGTTTTCCCGGTTCATTGTACTTACAGATCTTAATCCGGTTGAGGTCCGAAATTTCGGACTCTATCCGGGATCTTGATCTCAGGATCTTTGAAAATCCCGGGTAATCCGGAAAAGCAGCGGTCTCCACCGCCCGGTCAAGCCCGGCCATCAGCGGATAGGAGGGGGAACTTGTCTGGTAGATCCGGAGAAATTTCCGTAGAATCCCTCTGTTTATCCTTTCGCCGTTCACATGGATCAGTGCAGTCTGGGTAGGGGCCGGCAGAGTCTTATGAGCGGAATGGATCACCAGGTCCGCACCGAGGCGTACGGCATTTTCCGGAAAGCCTTTCGCAAATCCGAAGTGTGCCCCATGGGCTTCATCCACGATGAGCGGCAGACCGTACGCGTGTGTCAGTTTTGAAATGACACGAATGTCGGATATGATCCCCTCGTATGTCGGTGATGTGATAAGAACACCGACGATTCTGTCATTTTTCGCGATCGAGTCTTTAAGCGCCTCTTCAACCGCCTCCGGTGTGATCCTTCCCGGGATTCCGAACGCCGTGTCATATTCGGGAAGAACGTATCTTAAGTCGAGACGATTCAGGATGGCCGCGTGATAAACGGATCTGTGGCAGTTTCGCGCGATAAGGAGGACCGGATGCCTCTGCCCGGCACTCTCTTCTTTCCCTTCATGATCCACCCGGAGACCGTCAGCAACCGGTCCGGATGCCCTATTGACCGCCACGGTCGATATTGCCGCAAGAATCCCGGCCGTGCTTCCGTTTACAAGAAAATGGGTCTCTTCGCTTCCATAGGCCTTTGCCGCGCGCTCCTCCGCTTCCTTCAGAATCCCGGAAGCATGATTCAGGTCATCGAAGCCGCTGATCTCCGTAATGTCGATCCCGTAAAGGCAGGCGAGCCTGTCCGTGGCAGTTCCCGGAGCATGTTCCGAAACATCTTCCGAAAGCGAAAGACTGCCCGGATTTCTCTTATGTCCGGGCATATGAAACGGATAGGATTCTCCGCCGCAGTATTCCGTTAAGCGGTCAAGAAGATCCGCCCGCTTTTTCTTCTCCATGATCGATCCTGATTGTCAGTTTCTCATTGCCGGATTTTCTTCCGGTCAGGCTGATCTTGATCTGTTCATCTTTTTTGTGATCTTCCGCCTTAACTTCCGTTCCGATTTCTCCGGCCGCGTCCCTGCCGCACCCTTCCGGAGCTTCAGGGTCTCCAGCAGCGAACAGTATTTATCCGCAAAGGTTACGACCCAGGCCTCCGTGCATTTCGGCGGGATCACGGTCATAGGCCACATATGCTTCTTGATGATATCCGCTTCCCGCGGAGTAAGATCATAATCCCTGCTGGCGTTTTTCAGTGCGATCCCGGGATGATAGAAACCATGAAGGCTCCCATGCTGTTCCCTGTAATCCACCCTTTCCCGGTCATGCCAATCGTAGAGGAAATAATCATGCAGAAGAGCCCCTCTTACCATCTCCTTCTCTCTCACTGGAAGATGCAGGTATTTACAGATAAGAAGGCTCTGCTTCGCCACATCGATGCAATGCCGGTGTACCGGGATCGATCCGTGCTGTACATGTGCCCTGGTGCTCTGAAACTTTTCGGACACGAGGATGTCCTCCGCATGCTCCTTCAGCTTCCGGTGCAGCTCTTTCTGTTTGTTATAACGCCTCTGCGCCTTTGAGATCAGTTCTTTTCTCATATGGGTCCTTTCAAACAGCCACCTTACAGTATACCACGAAAAGCTTCCGAATTCCAACTGCAACAAAAAGTCTCACATACAACACCTTCTCATTATGATATAATAAAGCCGCAGGCGAAAGGAGGTAATTCTTTATGAAGCTCGGAACATCATCGCCGCTTGCCCACACATCCGCGGCTGACTGGGCCGCGAAACAAAAAGCGCTCGGCTGCGGGGCAGTGGTCTTTCCCGTACAGAGCAACGAGCCGGAGGAGCGGATCCTCGCCTATAAGGAAGCCGCTGACAAGGCGGGCCTTATGATCGCGGAGGTCGGCATCTGGAGAAACGCCCTTTCGCCGGATCCCGCAGAGCGGAAAAAGAATGTGGATTACAGTGTGGAGCAGCTTCGCCTCGCGGACTTTCTCGGCGCCCGCTGCTGCGTGAATGTGGCAGGTGCCTTCGGGCCGCTCTGGGACGGCCCCTATGCTGCGAATTTCACTGAGGAAGCCAGAAAAGAAACGATCCGCATGGTCCGTGAGATCATCGACCGGGCCGGTCCGAAGAATACCTGTTTTACACTTGAGCCCATGCCCTGGATGGTTCCGACGGGGCCGGAGGATTACGAACGGCTCCTTGAGGAAGTGGAAAGAGACCGCTTTGCCGTGCATATGGATGTCTTTAATATGGTGAATTCCATCGACCGGTTTTTTCATGCGAAGGAACTCGTCGATGAATGTGCCGAGCGCCTTGGCAAAAGGATCCGGAGCTGCCATCTTAAGGATGTGCACCTTGGTGAAGAGTTCACGGTCCGGCTCATTGAATGCGGTCCCGGAGACGGGGAATTCCCGGTTCGCTATTACGCGGAAAAGATGCACGAACTGGATCCGGAAATGCCGATGATCCTTGAGCATCTTCAGACCGATGAAGAATACCTGAAATACCTGAATTATCTGAAGGAGGAACTCCATGGACTATATGAGACTTTCTGATGCGAACGTGATCAACGAAAAATATATGGACTCGATCCTGATCGAGGAACGGCTCATCGATTCCGTCGTGGCCGATACATCGATAAGGTTTTTCGGCGAGACCTTCGATATGCCCGTTATGACGCCGGCCTTTTCCCATCTTCCGAACTACGGCGGCAGGGAATACAGCGGGCTTGAGGAATACTCCTTCGCAGCGAAAGAGTGCAATATCCTCAATTTCTGCGGGATGATGGAAAATGATCAGTTTGAAAAGCTGATAAAGACCGGCGCGAAGACCGTCCGGATCGTGAAGCCCTATGCGGATCATGAAAAGGTGATCGATCAGATGCGCTGCGCGGAGAGTGCCGGCGCCTTCGGGATCGGAATGGACATCGATCACATCTTCGGGCCGGAGGGCCGCGATGTGGTCGTCGGTGAGGAGATGGCACCGCAGACCTTTGATATGCTCCGGTCTTATGTGGAACTTACGAAGCTTCCCTTCGTGGTAAAGGGCGTACTCAGTGTATCCGATGCCGTAAAATGCGCAGATCTCGGGGCAAAAGCCATTATCGTCAGCCACCATCACGGAAGGCTTCCCTACGCGGTGCCGCCGATGATGATCCTGCCCACGATCCGAAAAGCGCTGAGCGGCCGGGATGTCCGGATTATCGTAGATTGCGGGATCGTAACGGGGGCGGATGTGTTCAAAGCCATCGCTCTCGGCGCGGACGCGGCGGCCGTCGGAAGATCCATGCTGTCCTCCCTGGAAAAAGACGGAATCCCCGGCACGGTCTCCTTCCTTAAAAATGTAGGGAAAGAGCTTCGGTATATCATGAGCTTCACGGGATTTTCCGGGGTATCGAAGATCGATCCTTCCGTATTGCATTTTACCTCTTCAGATCCCTGCCCGCGATGAGGTCAAAGGCTTCTTCCGGTCTCCGGCCGGGGGCGCGCTTCCGGTTCCGCTGATCATCACTTTCTCCGATGGGGGCTTCGCGGCGCTTTCTCAGATCGTATACATATCCCAGCTGCCGGAAAAGCGGTTCCGGCAGCTGTCCGCAAAATCGCTTAGCCTGAGATCATTCGTATATCGTTTCAGGCTGTCATTGATCCTTCCCCAGAAGCATTCATTGATGACGGATCGCAGTTCGCCTTCTTCATCCCCCTCATCCATATCCGCAAGGATATTGCTGTCGAGGGCATTTAAAACTTCCGAAAGCCGGATCTCCCCGGGCGGCTTCGAGAGTGTATATCCTCCGCGCAGCCCCTTCTGTGCCGTTATGAATCCCCCCTGCCTGAGCAGCATCAGAATCTGTTCCAGATACTTTCGGGAAATATTCTGCCGCTGCGAGATCTCCGGTGCGGACACGCTCTGCCCGTCCGCACTGTGGAGCACGATATCCGTAAGCGCGATCAGTCCGTATTCCACTCTTGTCGATACTTTCATCTGCTTTCCCCTTTTCGTTCCGTTACGTTTTAGATGATTATATGAGCATTAGCCTACTATGTCAATAGGTTTTTGAAGTTTTCCGGGCGCCTTCTTTTCCATATGGTCCTTCCGCAAAAAGGACTCCCACGCCATCGCGCAGGAGTCCCGTTCATTTCATACCGGTCTTTCGGTGCCGGTAACCGTTATTGCTTTTAACCAATTATAAATGAAGACATTCCGCCATAGGCATCGAACGTAAGGATATAGGTTGCTCCCCACATGCTGAACTTTTTGACACCACCGGCAGGAAGTCCGTTTTTAAGCAGCACCAGTTTCGGTTCTCCGGAACCGGATGATATCATATAGCATCCGCTGACCGGCTTTCCGGTCATCTTATTAAGGAGAGGCTTAAGCTTTCCGTTCCTGTCTGTCCTGATCTCGGAATATACGGCAATCTTCGCCATATATTCCTGCTCAGTCATGCCGCCCGTGTCTCCCAGATCGGCTTTCAGCATCGCTTCCATTTCAAACAGTGTAACCGGGCTTCCGGGCGATAATGCTTCGGATACGGTCCAGTTCTTCCCCGACTTTACGAACCAGGAATAGTCCTCCACGATCACCCCGTATTTGTTCGTATGACAGGTCTTTCCTTCCATGATAAATGTCCCGGTATAGACACTTCCGTCCTCATTGATCCTGACGCGAAGTTTACTCGAACCATTCATATTTTTTCTAAGCAAAGCTTCATTGTTAAGTACCTTTGCATCCGCTGCCGGAAGACCGGGCCAGCGCTCAACCTCCACGATATGATGCTCTTTCGCTCCCGCCGGAAGAAGCCCCATGGCACCGTTCCTTGACACATAATACTTCTTTCCGATCTTCACCAGTTCCAAAGACCCGCTCATTGATTCTTTCGAAGCCCCGAAGAGTTTCCCGTCGCTCTCAAAGTATAAGACGGCATATACGGAGCCGAGAATCACTCCCTTCTGCATTCCGGTTGCGGGCAGGGCGTCCTTTCCGGTCATAAGGGCTCCGCCTGATGATCCGTCGTTATACTGTAAGAAGCCGTTCTTCAACGGAGTCGCCACCCCGTCAATGATCCTTGAAAAGGCTTTGATACTTCCGTCGGAATTAAATGCCACCGTAACAGAATTGTAAACGGTTTCGGTAACCGGTTCCGTCAGCTCCGGATCAAAGGACATCCTTCCGTCGCGTCCGTAATAATACCATTTCTTTTTCGTCTTCCGGAATGCGTACTTTTCCATATGGCCGTCGGCAAGGTCGAAATAATACCATGCCTTCGATCCGTCGGAAAGCGTTACCTCGGTGCGTCCTTTTGCAACGGTCCCGTCCTTTTTCCGGTAAACGGTCTGCATATTTCCGTCCGCATCCTCAAAGGTGAACAGTCCGGCTGAGTTTTTCGTTACGGAACCGTCCTTTCCGGTGTGATAGATCTTCCCCCTGGCTGCGGCAGCATTTCCGTCCGTTACCAGGGCGCCGAGCGGCATAAGGGCCCTGTCCGTATTGAAATACAGTTCCTTTGTCGCCTCTCCTGCCACGGGATTTCCGTCAAGATCGGTCTTTATGCTTCCGTTCCCGTTAAGCAGGGGAGCATTTATCCTTTTCAGTCCCGTAATGGCCGCGCCCGACTTCGGATCAAAGAAGAAATAGTACGGACCGGCATGATAATCACCCCCGAAATCCGTAGTGTCATCCACATTGCGGATCGCAGCCGCGCTTTTCACCTTCCGCCAGCCCGTGAGCAGGCAGGGATTGCCCGGTTCATCGCTGAAAAGATACATCTTTCCTTTTATGATGAACAAAGTTTCACCGTCATCACTTCCGGCAGGCGCAAGCATTCCCTGATCGAAGGCATAGTATTTCTTCCCGTTCAGTTCCTGCCATCCGCCCGTTTTTACGCTTCCGTCCTTATTCACCATATACTGGTATTTATCCGAACAGCGTTCAATACGAACCGAATCTCCGGTAAGAACATGGAAATCTTCGGGGTCATTACCTTTGGTGTTTATCGCATAATATTTCTTTCCGCATTTTATGCCACCGCCTTGCATGGCTTTCAGCTGTTTTCCGCTGCTGCTGAAAATATAGGTCTTATCTCCGTCCGTGAAAAGACCCGTGGCGAGCTCTCCGGTCTCATTCTTTACATATACGAACTCCTTATCACCGGGATCCCCGAGCGCCCGGAATCCGGCCTCCGTACATATGGTTCCGTCCTCAAGGCAAAGATAAAGCTTTTTCTTCCAGGTAACGACTCTGCTTTTTTCATTCTTCTTAAGTACTGTCCCGAGCCGCGCGGTTTCGGGATCGAACCAGTAGGTCTTATCGCCGATCTTCACAAGGCCGGTCTGCAGCTTACCCTTTCCATCCGTATGATATACGCGGATATCAGGATTCTCATAGATCCATTCGTCTTTTATCAGGCTTATACCATAATAGTTCTGATAATAGGAAACACCCTTTTCCGGTTTTCCCTTCTGATCGAGTTTTACATAGAGCTCAGTTGTATAATCTGTTAAATAACCTGTAACCAGCGCAAAGTCCCCGGAACCCAAAAGCCTTCCTTCGGCATCGAAGGTGCAGGATACTCCCTTGATGATTACGGTGCAGTTTGTGTAAAGCTTTCCGTCAGGATCCGCGTAGTAGGTCCCGTCCTTATCGGAGACGAACCTGTTCGTGATAACGGCACCCTTTTTGTCCGCGAAATAATAGGTTACTCCCGGAGTATATGCCTGATACCTCCTGTTGATCGGGATCATTCCGCCAATACTCGGCACATATTTTTTCCCTTTGATCACAAAGGGCCCGGTGACTGCGGCACCGGTATCCGGATCAAAATAAAACGCGGAATCTGCTTTGGAAATACGACTGACTCTGTTTTCGTCTTTGTCAAAATACGCGAATCCGGTAGCACAGATCCCTTTCTCAAAGTAATAAGACTTTTCTCCGATCGTTTCTGCCCCGTTTTTCGCGCTGAAGGAGCCGTCATTTTCGAAAAGATAGGTAAACCCCTTCCCGCGGGGAACAAAGTTCCCCTTTGGGACCCACTTTCCGGTCGAAGGATCGATGTAATATTCTTTTCCCCCGCTCTTTATCCAGCCGGTCTTCACCGCTCCGGATTTATCGAGCTGATAGATATAACCGGGGAACGCCGCATCCACATCCGCCTGTTTTCTTAACATCAGACCTTGGTTGAACAGATACCATTTTTTGTCGACCTTCACGACTCCCTGATAAGCCAGCAGTCCGGTTTCGAAATCCCCGAACATAACTTTCACCGCTTTTTTTGCCTTCAGGGCATTCTTCCCCTTCGCGATAAGCGTGAAGTTCTCATCCACCGCGAACAGTCCCTTTACCGGCTGACCGTCCTGATAGAAGGTCGATATCTCGGGGTGCTCTTTATCTGTGACGAGAACACCGTTAGCCGTTACGGAAAACGAGATCTGCTTTTTCTCATATCCTTCTCCCGTTGCGGTCGCGGTCACAGTAAGGACTTCCGGCCGGTCTATGCTAAGGGTGGCGGAAGTCTTTCCCTCCTTTACGGATGTCGTCAGGGTGGCGGAAGGATTGTCCTCCCCCTTCTTCCATCCGGTCTTTTTACTTTCGCTGCGTACTGTCCATTCGACATTCCCCGTAAATTTCGCATCCGTTACAAGCTCGATCGGCATCTCATAAGGATCGCCCATGCCGAACACAGATGACACGGGCGCGATCTTCGAAGCCGGCTTCAGATCCTTCAGTTTCTTAAGCTCCGCAGTATCCACCGTGACCGTAAAGGAGGAAGAGACATCATGTCCGTCCGCATCCTTCCCGTCGGCCGTGACCGTGACCGTCGCCTCTCCCGCCTTGAGAGCCTTCAGATTTCCGACGCGGTCTGCGGATACGATCGAGGGATCGCTGCTTATGATCTTATATCCCGTCTCAGCCGCGTTTTCGGGTAATACGGAAACTCCTATTTTAAGGGATTCGTTAAGTCGGAGACTGACCGATCCCCCGTTGTCGATCGATGTGCCGTCCGGCTTTTTTACCTCAAGGCCCGTGACCGCCGATTCCCGGAGGGGGATCAGAACGGTCTGTTTCATGGTCCTTGTAAATGCCGTCTTAAGAAAATCATCCTGTTCAATGGTTGAAAACTCTTCGTTGAAAAGATAATAGCCGATGCGCCCGTAGGGAAGATTATCAAATGTTACGGAGCCTTCCTTTATTTCCTCGAGCCTGTTTGTCTCTGCCGTTTTTCCGATGAGCCGTGCCCGGTTGTATTTTTCCGAAGTGATCTTAAGGGAGCCGTCGCTTTTCAGCTGGCTGTGATAGAGTGCACCGGAAAGCCCCGTCACTTCATATTCATTCCCGTCATCCTCTTCGGCGATGGTGATCGTCACCGGATCGGAATCTGCTTCCTCTGTGGTATCGTCTCCATTCACCTTTTTATATCTGGCAAAAAGTTTGTATTCACCCTCCGAAAAATCATCAAACCAGCCGTCAACATCGAGATCCTTCGCGTTCGCTGAATAATAGTCCTTAAGTGCGTCCGCCTTTTCCTGATCCGTCATATCCGTGAGATCGGGGTACTCATTCACTGCCAGATTTCTGCCCGATTCAGTACTGTCTTTGTACCAGGTGCCGAGGATCTTTTCCGTCTGCGATCCGGCTTTTGAAAGTATTACGGAAGCCTCCGTAAATTCATCATTATCCAGACAGAAGGTCACCTGAAGGGCGTCCTCAAGATAAAGGCCGAACCGGTAATTATCCGCGAATCCCGCATCGTTTTCGGAATCGGCCGAATCCTCCGCAAGCACGGTCTCCTCCTCTTCCCGAACCGGGATTTCGCGCATTGCTTCTTCTTCCGAAGCATCTCCGATCTCTTCGGAAAGATCTCCGGCCTCTTCGGAAAGATCTCCGGTCTCTTCGGAAAGATCTCCGGAAACATCTTTGTAAGCTTCCCCGGGGGCTTCGGAATCCTCGTTTTCTCCCCCATACAGGTCTTCGTCTTCCTCCCCGGAAATCCCGGGCTCAATTTCCGAAAAAGCTTCCTCAAAGATGTCTTCTTCCGTCTCTTCCGGCAGTACTGCGGCATAGGCCGGTACCGCGGGAGCAAACGCGCTCGCGATCATCGAGAGGCTGACAAGCCATGTGATCAGTTTTTTCCTCATACCGTAATTCCTCCTTAATAATGTACCGGCACTGCCGGTTATCCCCGTCCCGTTCCGTCATGTTCCTTCACGAAACGATCCGAAATCACAAACAGGAATCCGCAAATCCGCGGATCCCTGTCTGATTTAAAACACTTTATTGCCGTGAAATCCTCCAGGGATCACTTCTTAGCTTTTTCGGCTTTGATCGCCTCCGTAAGCTGCGGTACGATCTTGTTAAGATCGCCGACGATTCCGTAGTCGGCCACGTCAAAGATCGGCGCATCCTCATCCTTGTTGATCGCGATGATCACATCGGATTCCTCCATACCGGCCACATGCTGGATCGCGCCGGAGATCCCGATCGCGAAATATACATTCGGACGGACGGTCTTGCCCGTCTGGCCGACCTGAAGGTCTTTCGGCTTCCACCCCGCGTCAACTACCGCTCTCGAGCAGGATACGGTGCCGCCGACAGCCTTCGCAAGATCCTCGAGGATCCTGAAGTTCTCCGGGGAGCCCACACCGCGGCCGCCGGATACGAGGATCTTCGCGTCCATGATGTCTTCCACATCGGAAACTGCCTTAACAACTTCCTTAATCGTCACATAGCGGTTGTTCGGGGTAAAGCCCGGGTTGAATTCGATCACTTCCGCCTTCGCGCCCTTAACGGGATCCAGCTTCTGCATAACGCCGGGACGAACGGTCGCCATCTGGGGACGGTTGTTCGGGCAGGCGATGGTCGCGATCGTATTTCCGCCGAATGCGGGACGGGTCATGAGCAGCTGATTGTGAAGCTGTTCATCTTCCTTGCCCGGGATCGGCTGAAGCGGGAAATCACCGATATCAAGCACGGTGCAGTCCGCGGTAAGACCGGTAGCCACTCTCGCGGAAACCGTGGGGCCGAGATCACGTCCGATGGCGGTAGCGCCTACCAGCACGATCTCCGGCTTGTATTCGTTGATCACGGAGGCAAGCGCGTGCGCATAAGGCTCCGTCCGGTAATCCTTGAGCTCCGGATCATCCACTACGATGACCTTGTCCGCGCCGTACTCGGCGAGAGAATCCGCAAGTCCCTTTACGCCCGATCCGATGAGAACGGCCGCCACATAGGTATCAAGCGGCTTTGCAAGTTCCTTTGCCTTGCCCAGAAGTTCATACGCGATGCCGCTGATCTCGTTGTCCACCTGCTGGGCAAAGACGAATACGCCTTTATAATCCTGAATATTCATTTTAGAGTCCTCCTAAATGCTTTTCTTTCATCTTGCCGACGATATAGCTCACAGCTTCCTCCGGAGAATCGGGAGCAACCTTTTCGCCTGCCCCTTTCCGAACCTTGTCGGAAGCTTTCGCGATCTTGGTAGGAGAACCCGCCAGCCCGAGGTTGCAATCGTCCACATCCTTTAAGTCAGCTCTGCCCCAGGTCGTGATCTCCGGCTCGTCGAAGATACGGCCGACGGTCATGTATCTGGGCTCATTCAGCTCGGAAAGAGCCGTGATCAGGCAGGGCATTTTCGCTTCGAGGATATGATAGCGGTCGTCGTACTGTCTCTGAACGATGACCTTGTCGCCGTCGATCTTAATGTCCTGAGCATAGGAGATCACGGGAAGCTGAAGGTGTTCAGCGATCTGGGGACCAACCTGTGCCGTATCACCGTCGATGGCCTGACGTCCGGTGATGATGAGATCATACTCAAGATTCCGGATCGCTCCCGCGATGGTGGTGGAGGTGGCCCAGGTATCCGCGCCACCCAGTACTCTGTCCGTTACGAGGACGCCCTTGTCAGCGCCCATTGCGATGGCTTCACGAAGGACATCCGCCGCTTTCGGAAGGCCCATGGTAAGCACGGTCACTTCCGCGCCGTACTGATCCTTTAAACGGAGCGCCGCCTCAAGGCCCGCCTTGTCATCCGGGTTCATGATCGCGAGCATCGCTCCTCTGTCAAGGGTCCCGTCGGGGTTGAACTTTACGCCGCCCTTCGTATCGGGAACCTGTTTAATGCAAACAATGATCTTCATTTTCGAATGTCCCTCCTGTTATTTAAGTAAAGCCGCGGAAATGACCATACGCTGTACTTCCGAAGTACCTTCGTAGATCTCCGTGATCTTGGCGTCTCTCATCATGCGTTCCACATCATATTCACGGATGTAACCGTATCCGCCGTGCAGCTGAACCGCCTTGGTGGTAACTTCCATGGCGACTTCCGCCGCGCAGAGCTTCGCCTGCGCCGCTTCAACCGAATAGGAAACCTTGGGATCCTTCTTGTAAGCGTCCTTCTTGCGGGCCGCGCGGTAAACCAGCATCCTCGCCGCCTCTACCTTGGTCGCCATATCCGCGAGCTGGAACTGTGTATTCTGGAACTGACCGATGGAACGGCCGAACTGCTTTCTTTCCTTAACATAAGCGATGGTCGCGTCAAGAGCGCCTGCCGCAAGGCCGAGAGCCTGCGCCGCGATCCCGATACGTCCGCCGTCAAGGGTGTGCATCGCGATATTGAAGCCCTTGCCGCGCTGACCGAGGAGGTTGTCCTTCGGGATACGGCAGTCCGTAAAGATCAGCTCATAGGTGGAGGATCCGCGGATACCCATCTTCTTTTCCTTTACGCCGAAGGTAAAGCCCGGGGTGCCCTTCTCCACGATGAACGCGGAGATCTCCTTCATCATCTTGCCGCGCTTTTCGATCTTGCCGGTAACCGCAAAAATGACATATACGTCAGCTTCCTTACCGTTGGTGATGAAGCACTTGGAACCGTTCAGCACCCATTCATCGCCGTCAAGCTCGGCCTTGGTCTGCTGTCCCTGTGCATCGGTTCCGGCACCGGGCTCGGTAAGGCCGAAAGCGCCGATCTTCTCACCCTTCGCAAGAGGGGGCAGATATTTCGCCTTCTGCTCATCGGTTCCGAAGGTCATGATCGGGTCGATGCAAAGCGAGGTATGCGCCGATACGATAACGCCGGTGGTGCCGCAGACCTTGGAAAGCTCCTCGACACACATGGCATAGGTCAGGGTATCGCAGCCCTGTCCGCCGTACTCCTTCGGTACCGGGATACCCATGAAGCCGTAGCGGGCCATCTTTTCAACCGTCTCGCGGGGGAAGCGTTCTTCTTCGTCCACTTCCTGCGCGAGAGGCTTTACTTCTTTTTCGGCAAAATCCGCGAATAAGGATCTCGCCATCTCATGCTCTTTACTTAATGTAAAATCCATGTTCTGATTCCTCCATAAAACTTTTGCAACTTTGAATTCTGGTCATTTACTGTAATCAAAAAATCCGACACCGGTCTTCTTGCCGAGTTTCTTTTCCTCTACCATCTTCTTAAGAAGCGGCGCGGGAGCGTACTTGTCATCACCGGTCTCTTTATGAAGGACTTCCATGATGGCCAGGCAGATATCAAGTCCGATGAGATCGCCGAGGTGCAGGGGTCCCATGGGATGAGAAGCGCCGAGCTGCATTGCGATGTCGATGTCTTCCGCGGAAGCGGTTCCTGCATCAAGAACGTTGATCGCTTCATTGATCATCGGGATCAGGATCCGGTTTACCACGAAGCCGGGAGCTTCCTTGACCTCAACGGGGGTCTTGCCGATCTCGGTGGCGATGGCCTTGATCTTATCCACCATTTCCTGAGGCGTATTCTCGCCCTTGATGACTTCCACGAGCTTCATGCGGTCCGCGGGATTGAAGAAATGCATTCCGATCATCGGACGGTCAAGCCCCTCCCCGATCTTCGTGATCGAAAGAGAAGAAGTGTTCGATGCGAACATACAGTCTTTCTTAACGATGCCCTGAAGCTGTTTGAAGATGTTCTTTTTGATCTCAAGATCTTCAAGAGCAACTTCCACGATGAGATCGCAGTCGCCGCAGATGTCGTTTAAGCCGATCGTGATCTTTCCAAGGATCTCATCCGCTTTTTCCCGCGTGATCTTTTCTTTCCCTACCAGGAAATCCATGTTCTTTTTGATCTTGCCGAAGCCGCCTTCCGCGTACTCCTGCTTGATGTCGCAAAGACAGACTTCATAACCGTCCGTCATGGCGAAAGCCTGCGCGATCCCGGATCCCATGGTTCCTGCGCCGATGATACCAACTTTCATTTTGTTTTCCTCCGTATATTTCTTTACTTTTGTTTCCTGAATTTATGTGACTACCTGTTCTTAAAAGGAACGACCTTCAGCTTCTTTTCCTTATCCTTCTCAAGGAAATTGCCCATTCCGGCTTTCTGATCCTCAGTCTCGAAGCAGTCGCCGAAGAGCTTCTCCTCGATCACTATGGCCTTGTCGATGTCGGTCTGCAGGCCTTCGTTGATGGCCTTCTTGCAGTTCCTTACGGCGATGGGCGCCTGCATCGCAATGCCGTTCGCCATTTTCTCCGCCGCTGCCATCAGATTTTCCTTCGCGGTGGCGGTCACATTGCCGGCCTCATCCGCAGTGGCTCCGATCACGTCGTTTACAAGACCGATCCTGAGCGCTTCGGCCGCCTTGATATTGCGGGCCGTATAGATCATCTGCTTCGCGTAACCCGGAGATACGAGACGCGCAAGTCTCTGGGTTCCTCCGAAGCCCGGGGTGATGCCGAGGCCTGCTTCCGGCTGTCCGAATACCGCATTTTCCGAGCAGATCCTGATATCACAGCTCATGGAGATCTCGCAGCCGCCGCCGAGCGCGTAGCCGTTTACCGCCGCGATCACGGGGATCGGGAAGGTCTCAAGCTTGCGGAATACATCATTTCCCTTCTTTCCGAAGGCCTCGCCCTCTTTCTTGGTAAGGGTGCTCATCTCCGCGATATCCGCTCCGGCAACGAAGCTCTTTTCACCGGCCCCTGTCAGGATCAGGCATCTTACCTGCTCAAGATCCACATTGTCAAGGGTCTCGGAAAGTTCGTCGAGCACCTGAGAATTCAGGGCATTCAGGGCACTCTCGCGGTTGATCGTGATGATTGCGATCCTGTCCTTTACTTCATACAGTACAAATTCCATAGTTTTCCGTTTCCTTTCTGCCTTTCGGCCGCGATCCGGGAATACCGGCCGGCTTTCGGCATCTTTCGCTTCTCCTCAGGGAGAATGCACATTTACACGAAAACGGGAGAATGCCGTCCGGCATCCCCCCGTGTTTCATCTCAGTCCATCTTTACGATCGTCGCGCAGCCCATGCCGCCGCCGATGCAGAGTGTGGCAAGTCCGTTCTTCGCGCCCTTCTTCTTCATCTCATAAAGCAGGGTAACGAGGATACGCGCGCCGGAAGCACCTACGGGATGACCGAGGGCGATGGCGCCGCCGTTCGGGTTCAGCTGTTTGTCCACGTCGATGCCGAGTTCCTTGCCCACCGCTACGGACTGTGCCGCAAAAGCTTCGTTCGCCTCGATGATATCGAAGTCTTCGATCTTCATGCCCGTCTTCGCGAGTACCTTCTTCGTGGCGGCTACGGGACCGATTCCCATGACCTCGGGACGTACACCGGCAAGAGCGCCCGCCACATAGGTGGCCATCACGTTTGCGCCGAGTTCCTTTGCAGCCTCTTCACTCATAAGTACCACCGCTGCCGCGCCGTCGTTGATCCCGGACGCGTTGCCGGCGGTAACAAAGCCGTCGGGGTTGATGGGACGAAGCTTCTGAAGCGCTTCCATGGTCTGACCCGCGCGGGGGCCCTCATCCTTGTTGAAGATGATGGTTTCTTTTTTCTTTTTGATCTCAACGGGGACGATCTCGTCGTCAAATGCGCCGTTATTCTGTGCGGCTTCGCACTTCTGCTGGGACTTTAAGGCGAACTCGTCGAGCTCTTCCCTCGTCAGGTTCCATTCTCTTGCGATATTGTCCGCGGTGGTGATCATATGATAATCATTGAACGCGTCCCAGAGAGCATCCTTTACCATAGTGTCAACCAGTCCGCCCTGAGACTGGGAAGGCCACATCATGCGATAGCCGTAACGTCCGTTCGGGATCGCGAAAGGAGCCATCGACATATTCTCGCAGCCGCCCGCAACCACTACATCCGCGTCGCCGGCAAGGATCATCTGCGCGCCCTGATTGACCGCGTTCAGACCGGAACCGCATACCACGTTCATCGTAACGGCGGGGCACTCGATGGGAAGACCTGCTTTGATGGAAGCCTGACGGGCTACGTTCTGTCCCTGTCCGGCCTGGATCACGCATCCCATGTAAACCTGGTCAACCTTGTCCGCGGGTACGTTTGCCCTTTTGATCGCTTCTTTGATCACGATCGCGCCGAGATCCGCTACAGGGATCGTGGAAAGGGAGCCGCCCATTGTTCCGATGGCCGTACGACAGGCGCCGGCAATCACTACTTTTCTGCTCATAGTTCGTCCTCCGTGAATTTAATATGATGCTTATAAAAACATAACAAAAATAGAGCGCACGTCGCGCGAAGTTTAGTATAACATAGGAAAGATGCGAATTCAACGGAATATCAATGATAGCATCCGCTATTTATATACGATCTCCCGCTGAATGAAAAAACTGAGAAAGAAGAGGGAAAGATCCACCGGGATCTTGACAAAAAGCTCCAGTCCGCCGGTAAGGCCGTGGATCCATTCCACAAGGAGCCAGCTCATGCACATCTGAACAGCGGCGAGCAGTACGTATCTCGGCAGCGTCTTAGCCGCGGAAGCCTTGGAATCAAAGACGATACAGTGGTTGATGATGTAGTTGTATAAGGAAGAGATCACCCTTCCGACTGCCGTCGCGATGCCGATATAGGAAAAGCGCGAAAGGATCCCGGGGAGCGCCCGGGTATTGTCCCTGAGCAGATGACAGAAGAGCGCAAAGAGCGCAAGGTCGAGCACCGAAGAAGAAAGTGAGGATAAAAGGAATTTTCCGAACATCAGATAGATGCGCAGGGAATCCTTCCAGGGATTGAAATGGCTCGAGCTGTTGCCGTCTATGTAGATCGTCCGGATCGGAACCTCCCGGATCGGAACATTCCGGGGATTCGTTTCAAGGAGCATGTTCGTCTCGAATTCGTAACGCTCCCCCTTCACATCAAGAAGGTCCTTCATGAAGGATGCGGGGATCCCGCGAAGCCCCGTCTGGGTATCGGTGACGGATACTCCGGCTAAAAATCTCATGACGTTCCTCGTGATCTTGTTGCCGTATTCCGACTTTTTCGGAACATTCTCACGGTCAAAATCCCGCACCCCGAGCACCAGCGCATCGGGCGTTTCGATCATGGCCTTCGCGATCTTAAGGATGCATTCCGGGCTGTGCTGCCCGTCCGCGTCCGCGGTGATGCAGCCGGGGGCATCCGGAAAGGTTTCAAGGCAGAAGGAAAAAGCCGTTTTCAGGGCACGGCCCTTCCCCTGATTTTGGTTATGATGCATCACCGCGCAGGCATAATCCTGTTCGGCTTCCCGGAAAAGTTCCCCGCAGGACGGGGAGCTTCCGTCATCCACAATGATAAGATTCCCGAATCCGGCCTCTTTCAGCTCCCTGATGAGCCGGGTCAGCTTTCCGTCCGGTTCATAGGCCGGGATCACAACGGGGATCGAAAATGTCTCCGCAGGGATCGCGGTGTTTCCGTCGTCGATTGGTAGTGTTTCGCCTGCTCTCATCCTTTTATCACCTTCCCCGTTATCCGGGGTCCCGCAAAAAATACAGTGCCATTATACCCGCTTCGTTATCGACTTGACAACCGTTTTTCATTGCTATAGATTAGGTGTACCATGAGAAAATATATCGGAACAAAAGACTTCTATAAATATGTGCTTTCCATCGCGGTCCCGATCATGCTTCAGAACGGGATCACGAATTTCGTCAATATGCTGGACAATATCATGGTCGGACGCATCGGTACGGAGCAGATGTCCGGTGTTTCCATCGTGAACCAGCTCTTCTTTGTCCTGATCCTCTGTCTCTTTGGAGCCACATCGGGAGCAGGCGTACTCGGAGCGCAGTATTACGGCAAGGGCGACATGGAAGGTGTCCGGAACGCTTTTCGGGCAAAGCTCTGGTCCGCCGTAGTCCTCGTTTCGGCTTCCATCTTTGTCTTCTGGTTCTTCGGAGATTCCCTGATCGGATTCTTCCTGCATGACGGATCGCAGGAAGGTGACCTTCAGGCCACGCTTTCCTACGGACATCAGTATCTCCGGCTTATGCTGATCGGTCAGATCCCTCTGGGGCTTGAGATCTGCTACTCTTCGACCTTAAGGGAATCGGGCGAGACCTCCGTTCCGATGAAGGCCTCCATAGCCGCAGTTTTTATCAATCTTGTGCTGAATTACATCCTGATCTACGGGAAGCTCGGATTTCCCGCACTCGGTGTCGCCGGTGCGGCCATCGCCACCATCGTATCCCGTTTCGTACAGGTTGGGATCGTGATCACCTGGTCCCATACACACAGAGAAAAGGCCCCCTACTTTGACGGAGTCTACCGGACCATGCGCGTGCCCGGCACCGTGATCCGGAAAGTTGCCATCCTCGCGCTTCCGCTGATGGCGAACGAAACCCTCTGGTCCCTGGCCGTCACCACACAGACCGCCTGCTATTCCACCAGGGGGCTTGCGGCCATCGCTTCCCTGAATATCATGTCCACCATCAACAATGTCTTCAATATCGTTTTCATTGCTCTCGGCGATGCCGTTGCGATCATAGTCGGCCAGAAGCTCGGTGCCGGAAAGGTGGAGGAAGGAAAGCTTACCGCCTACCGGATCATTCTCTTTTCGGTGACCCTGTGCTTTTTCATCGGGGCCCTGATGTTCCTTACTGCGCCGTTCTTCCCCCGGATCTACAATACCTCCGACGAGGTCCGCTCCATCGCGTCTTCGATGATCCGGATCAATTCCTGCATGATGCCGGTACAGGCATTTCTGCACGCCACCTACTTCACGATCCGCTCCGGCGGAAAGACCCTCATCACCTTTGTCTTTGATGCGGGCTTCATGTGGGTAGTGGCGGTACCCTGCGCATTTCTTCTCGTTACCTTCACGGATCTGCCCATCGCCATGATCTTCCTTTGCTGCCAGCTGGCGGACTTCGTCAAGGTCGCCATCGGATTTGTTCTCATGAATCGCGGCACCTGGGCCCGCAGCATCATCTCCGCCTGAAATGAACCCCGGGGACGGGGTCAGTGGTTCATTTTTCTCTCTGCCATGCGAACGGCGGCTTTCCGCGGACAGTATGTTCCCGGCACATGCTTACCGGCGACGCGAGCCGCCTGAGATTGTCCCCGAAAATGACCCCCGGGGACGGGGTCAGCGGGGCATTTTATGTTAACTAAATGTGTCGTCGCAGCCGGTTTTTGCATTTT
Organism: Lachnospiraceae bacterium; assembly: GCA_024692955.1. Taxonomy (GTDB): domain Bacteria; phylum Bacillota; class Clostridia; order Lachnospirales; family Lachnospiraceae; genus JAILLW01. Next base: position 28,719 of record JAILLW010000030.1, read on the forward strand.
GCAACACATCTTGCTTTCTACGATATCGTCATGGCCTGCGAAAACGTGTCGCAGAAGCCGGTTTTTGCATTTTGCAACACATCTTGCTTTCTCCGATATCGTCATGGTCTGCGAAAACGTGTCGCAGAAGCCGGTTTTTGCATTTTGCAACACATCTTGCTTCCTCCGATATCGTCATGGCCTGCGAAAACGTGTCGCAGAAGCCGGTTTTTGCATTTTGCAACACATCTTGCTTCCTCCGATGCTCTAATGACCCCCGGGGACGGGGTCAGTGGTTCATTTTATGCAACCCGCGTTCTCAGCAAAAAAGGTGTGGCATAAGCCACACCTTTTCAGAATTCTCATGATCGCGCCGTCCAAGCGGCCCCCTTATCTTTCGCGCCGGGGCCTTCTTACAGTCAGTTCGTATAATTGTCGAAGTAGCCCTGTACGAGTACCACCGGCGTACCCTTGTCGCCGGAACCGGAGGTCAGATCGCAGAGGGATCCGATCAGGTCCGTCAGCTGACGGGGAGTCGTACCTTCGGAAGCCATCGTGCCGACAAGGTTCTTATCCTTCGAACGGATGCTGTCGGATATCGCGTTCTTCAGCGCTTCGCCGGAAAGATCCGCAAAATCGTTATCCGCAAGATACTTCAGTTTCAGTTCGTTCGGAGTACCCACAAGTCCGTCCGTAAACGCGGGAGATACCACGGGATCCGCCAGTTCCCAGATCTTTCCTTTCGGATCCTTAAACGCGCCGTCACCGTATACCATAACCTCAACGTTTTTGCCGGTGCGTTCTTTGATGAGTTCCTGAATGTCAAGGACCAGCTGTTTGCACTCACGGGGGAAGAGCTTGACCTGCCCTTCCGTCGCCTTGTTTGAACCGAGAAGTCCGTATGTCTCATTGCAGCCGCTGCCGTTCACGGGCTCCGTCATAATGTCGTCGAGGCCGAAAACCTTCTCCGCTCCCGCCGCTTTCAGGATCCGCTTGGTCCTCGCGCGGGTATGGATGTCGCAGTTGATCACGTTCTTCGTATAATCCAGGATCGCCTTCGCCTGATTTGCGAAGATCACCTCAACCTCGCAGCCGGCTTCCGTGATCAGATCGCTGTAGTATTCCACATAATCGACACCGGTAAACTCATGCTTCCGATAGCCGAAAAGCTCCCGGTAGCGCTCCAGAGTAAGAACATCGCTGTAAGGATTGATTCCCGCCTCATCCACAAGGTCAAGACTCACCAGTTCATTTCCAACCTCATCGGAAGGATAGGAAAGCATCAGCACGATCTTCTTCGCGCCCATCGCGATCCCTTTCAGGCAGATGGCGAAGCGGTTTCTTGAAAGGATCGGGAAGATCACTCCGATCGTTCCGCCGCCGAATTTTTTCCTGACATCTTCCGCGATATCATCCACGGTGCAGTAGTTGCCCTGTGATCTTGCCACGATGGATTCCGTTACGGAAATGACATCTCTGTCATGTAATTCAAACCCCTCCGCCTCGGCTGCGTTGATCACGCAGTCCGTTACGATCTGGGAAAGATCATCTCCCTGCCGGATGATCGGGCAGCGGATCCCGCGGGATACGGTCCCGGTTAAACGTTCTTTTTTCATCTGTTCCTGTATCCTTTCTTTTCTCCGCCCCTTAAGGGATCCGGAGTCAGTTCTTTTTATTCTCGTTGTAGGCCTTTTTCGCCTCTTCGATCCCGGCCTTCAGACCTACAAGGCCCGCCTTCGCAACCTCAGCCGAAGTCTCGGCCAGGTCTTTGGCGATCTGCTGTGCCTTTTCCGCGGCTTCCTTCAGCTTCTGCTTCGTTTCGTCGTCCACAAAGGATTTCTTCGCCTGTCCGGAGCCGGATGCACTGCCGGAAGCATTTTTATCCGCTATGGCAGCCTGTGCCGCGGCAAGACGTGCGATGGGAACGCGGAACGGCGAGCAGGATACATAATTGAGGCCGATCTGGTGGCAGAATTCCACGGAAGCGGGATCACCGCCGTGCTCGCCGCAGATCCCGATATGGAGTTTGGGATTTACGGGCTTGCCGAGATTGATCGCCATCTTCATCAGCTTGCCGACACCGTTGCGGTCCAGCTTCGCGAAGGGATCGTTCTCAAAGATCTTCGCCTCATAATATGCCTGCAGGAACTTGCCGGCATCGTCTCTGGAGAAGCCGAAGGTCATCTGGGTAAGGTCGTTGGTCCCGAAGCAGAAGAAGTCCGCTTCTTCCGCGATCTCGTCCGCAAGGAGCGCGGCTCTCGGGATCTCGATCATTGTCCCCACTTCATATTCGATCTTCGTATCGGAAGCAGCGATCTCGGCATCCGCCGTTTCGATCACGAACTTCTTGATCATCATAAGCTCTTTCTTATCGCAGATAAGCGGGATCATGATCTCGGGACGCATCTTCCATTCATGATGGCGCTTCTGCACTTCAATCGCCGCGCGGATCACGGCCTTGGTCTGCATTACCGCGATCTCGGGATAGGTAACGTCGAGACGGGAGCCTCTGTGTCCCATTATCGGGTTGAACTCATGCAGGGCGTTGATGCGGGCCTTGATCTCGTCCACGGTCTTGCCCTTGGCTTCCGCCAGTTTCCGGATATCCTCCTCTTCCGTCGGAACGAACTCATGAAGCGGGGGACCCAGGAAACGGATCGTTACCGGGCAGCCTTCCATCGCCTCATAGAGCTGTTCGAAATCGCTCTGCTGGTAAGGAAGGATCTTTTCGAGGGCCACTTCACGCTCCTCCGGCGTATCCGAGCAGATCATCTCACGGAACGCCTCGATCCTTTCCGGATCAAAGAACATATGCTCGGTACGGCAAAGGCCGATACCTTCCGCTCCCAGCTCTCTCGCCTTTTTCGCGTCGCTCGGTGTGTCCGCGTTGGTCCTTACCTTTAATTTGCGTGCTTCGTCGGCCCATTTCATAACCCGGCCGAACTCGCCCGCGATCTTCGCATCCACCGTGGGGATAATGCCCTGATAGATATTTCCGGTGGTACCGTCAATACTGATCTCGCTGCCCTCCGTAAAGGTAACGCCCGCGAGAGTGAATTTCCTGTTTGCTTCGTCCATTGTGATGTCGCCGCAGCCGGATACGCAGCAGGTACCCATTCCGCGCGCCACAACCGCTGCATGGCTGGTCATTCCGCCTCTTACCGTAAGGATGCCCTGCGCCACCTTCATGCCAGTGATGTCTTCGGGTGAAGTCTCAAGACGCACGAGAACGACCTTTTCGCCTCTTCCTGCCCAGATCTCCGCATCTTCCGCGGAAAATACCACCTTACCGCAGGCAGCGCCGGGGGAAGCTCCGAGTCCCGTTCCGAGCGGTGTCGCGGCCTTCAGGGCCGCCGCGTCAAACTGCGGATGAAGCAGGGTGTCGAGATTTCGGGGATCGATCATGGCCACCGCTTCTTCTTCGGTGCGCATGCCCTCATCCACGAGGTCACAGGCGATCTTAAGGGCCGCCTGAGCGGTACGCTTTCCGTTACGGGTCTGCAGCATGTAAAGCTTTCCGTGCTCTACCGTGAATTCCATATCCTGCATATCGCGATAGTGGTTTTCCAGCGTTTTGCATACATATTCGAACTGGGAGAAGGCCTCGGGGAACCTGTCCTTCATCTCGGCGATCTTCATCGGAGTGCGGACACCGGCCACCACGTCTTCGCCCTGGGCATTGGTCAGGAATTCTCCGAAAAGACCCTTTTCCCCGGTAGCGGGATCTCTCGTGAAGGCCACACCGGTACCGCAGTCATCGCCCATATTACCGAACGCCATGGACTGTACGTTGACCGCCGTTCCCCAGGAATAAGGGATATCGTTATCGCGGCGGTACACATTCGCACGGGGGTTGTCCCAGGAGCGGAACACGGCCTTGATGGCGCCCATCAGCTGCTCCTTCGGATCGGTGGGGAAATCCTTTCCGATCTTGGCCTTATATTCGGCCTTGAACTGCTCGGCCAGCTCCTTAAGGTCATCGGCATCAAGCTCCACGTCCTGCTTCACGCCCTTCTTTTCCTTCATCCTGTCGATCAGTTCTTCGAAATATTTCTTCCCGACTTCCATAACAACGTCGGAATACATCTGTATAAATCTGCGGTAGCAGTCCCATGCCCAGCGCGGGTTGTTGGACATTCTGGCAATGGAGGCGACAACTTCCTCGTTCAGGCCGAGGTTCAGGATCGTATCCATCATGCCGGGCATCGAAGCACGCGCGCCGGAACGCACCGAAACGAGAAGGGGATTGTCCACATCACCGAACTTCTTGCCGGTCTCTGCTTCCATCTTCAGGATATACTCATCGATCTGCGCCCGGATCTCATCATTGATCTCCCGTCCGTCCTCATAATACTGTGTGCAGGCTTCGGTCGTGATCGTAAAGCCCTGCGGCACCGGGAGTCCGATGTTCGTCATCTCGGCAAGGTTCGCGCCCTTTCCGCCGAGCAGATTACGCATGTTCGCATTACCCTCTTTAAAAGAATAAACCCATTTTCTCATAGCCATGCTACTCCTTTTTCCCATAATATTTTGCTTCTTCTGTTCCATTCTTTGAACGCACGTACAAGTATAACACATTTTCGCGATATTTACACTAATTTTTCGTAAACCCCGGCAGGATGCGCAGGGGGCATTTTAGCCCTTGAAAAACTTACGTTTTACGGTATAATCGTAAAGGCACACCAAGGGACTGCATACTTATTATTAAGGAGAAATCTATGATCTCAGCAAATAATGTCACCTACCGCGTAGGGAAAAAAGCCCTCTTTGAGGACGTAAATATCAAATTCACCGAAGGCAACTGCTACGGCATCATCGGCGCGAACGGAGCGGGAAAATCCACTTTTCTGAAGATCCTTTCCGGGCAGCTCGATACCACGAACGGCGAGATCGCCATCACGCCCGGACAGCGGCTTTCCTTCCTCGAGCAGGATCATTTCAAATATGACGAATTCCCCGTGATCGATGTCGTGATCATGGGCAATCAGCGCCTCTACGACGTGATGAAGGAAAAGGACGCGATCTATATGAAAGAGGACTTTTCGGACGAGGACGGCGTAAAGGCGGCGGAGCTTGAAGCCGAGTTCGCGGAAATGGACGGCTGGGAAGCGGAAAGCAACGCGGCCACCGTCCTGAACGGCCTCGGAATCGAAACGGATCTCCATACCGCCCTTATGAACAGCCTGGACGGCAATCAGCGCGTAAAAGTGCTCCTTGCCCGCGCGCTCTTCGGAAATCCGGACATCCTGCTCCTTGACGAGCCGACGAACCATCTGGACCTTGATGCCATCGCCTGGCTCGAGGAATTCCTTATCAATTTTGAGAACACGGTGATCGTGGTCTCCCACGACCGGTATTTCCTGAACAAGGTCTGCACCCATACCTGTGACATCGACTACGGAAAGATCCAGCTCTATACCGGTAACTATGACTTCTGGTATGAATCCTCGCAGCTTCTCATCAAGCAGATGAAGGAAGCGAACAAAAAGAAGGAGGAGCAGATCAAAGAGCTTCAGGAATTCATCTCCCGCTTCTCCGCCAACGCGTCAAAGTCCAAGCAGGCAACCTCGAGAAAACGCGCCCTTGAGAAGATCGAACTCACCGAGATCAAGCCCTCTTCCCGGAAATACCCCTACATCGATTTCCGCCCCGACCGCGAGATCGGCAATGAGGTCCTGACCGTTGAGAACCTTTCGAAAACGATCAACGGGGAAAAGGTGCTGGACAACATTTCCTTCACCGTCGGGCGCGAGGACAAGATCGCCTTCGTCGGAAGCTGCGAAAACGCGAAATCCGCGCTGTTTGAGATCCTGTCCGGCAATATGGAGCCGGATGAGGGCACCTACAAATGGGGCATTACCACCTCGCAGGCCTATTTCCCGAAGGATGCTTCGGAAGAGTTTTCAAGCGATTATACGATCACGGAATGGCTGACCGGTTATTCCGAAAACAAGGATGTGACCTATGTGCGCGGCTTCCTCGGAAGAATGCTCTTTGCGGGCGAGGACGGTGTCAAAAAACTGAAGGTCCTCTCCGGAGGCGAACGCGTCCGCTGTCTCCTCTCCCGTATGATGATCAGCGGGGCGAACTGTCTCATCTTCGACGAGCCTACGAACCACCTTGATATGGAATCCATCTCGGCGCTGAACACGGGACTCATCAAATTCCCGGGCGTGATCCTTTTCTCCTGCCGTGACCACCAGTGCGTGCAGACTACCGCCAACCGCATCATAGAGATCCTGCCGGACGGAAAGATCGTCGACAAGATCACGACCTATGACGAGTATCTCGAATCCGATGAAACGGCAAGGAAACGGACCGTTTACACGAAGCAGGAATCGGACGAGGACGATAATTAAACCTGATTTATGAAAACCATCGATCTTCATACACATTCAACAGCATCCGACGGAAGCCTGTCCCCCACCGAACTGGTGCGGCACGCGGTGGAAAAAGGGCTGTCCGCCATTGCTCTTACGGATCATGACACGATCGACGGGATCCGGGAAGCGATGGTTGCCGCGGCGCATGCCGGAAAGGCCGGTCATCCTTTCGAACTTATCCCCGGCATCGAGTTTTCCACCGAGTATGAAGGCCGTGACGTTCATGTCCTCGGCCTCTTTATCGACATCCACAATGATTTTCTGATCCGGAGGCTCATCCGTTTCGAAAAGAGCAGGAACAGGCGGAACGTGGAAATGGCGGAACGCCTGACCGCGGCCGGAATGCCGGTATCCATGGAGGAGCTTCGTTCGGAATTTCCGGACAGCGTGATTACGAGGGCTCATTTCGCCCGCATGCTTTTCAAAAAAGGATTTGTAAAGACAGTCCGGGAGGCGTTCGACCGTTTCATCGGCGACGGGCGCCCCTGCTATATCAGGCGAAGGAACATCTCCCCGATGCGTGCGGTCGAGATCATAAGAAAGGCCGGCGGTTTCCCGGTCCTTGCCCATCCCGTTCTCTGTCACATGTCCTCCTCCCGCCTGGATACTCTTGTGGGAAGGCTTACGGCCGCAGGGCTTATGGGGATCGAAGCGGTCTATTCCACCTATGATCCTTCCGATGAACGGGATATGAGACGGCTTGCGGATAAATACGGTCTTGTCATCTCCGGCGGTTCCGATTTTCACGGAAAGGCAAAGCCCGGCATAAGCCTCGGCACCGGAAAAGGGAAACTCTTTCTCCCGTATTCCATGCTTGATACGATCCGGGAAGCCCATAAGAAGATGCTTTCCGGAAACGGCTCCTACCGGCTTCGGAAGATCCTCTTTACGGATCTTGACGAGACGCTGCTCAAACGGGACAAATCCATCAGCGGTCATACCTTCGATGTGCTAAGGCGCTGGACGGAGGCCGGACATCTTCTCGTGCTGAATTCGGGAAGAGACTGCAACAGTATCCGGAAGGTCTGGGAAGATCTGGGACTGAACCGGCTTCAGAATGTATATCTCGTGGGATATGACGGTGGAGAGGCCGTGGATCCTTTCACCGGCGAGGTGATCTACCGGGTGGCGCTTAAAAAAGAGGACGTGGACTATCTCGAGGAGGCCGCGGCCCGTTACGGAGTTCATCTCCACGCATATTCCGAAACGCATATCATCGCGCACTTTCAGTCGGAGGAGCTCACCTTCTACCAGAAAACGATCAAGACTCCCGTCATCTTTTCAAAGCGCCTTGGCGATGCCCTTACGGACGGGCCCTGCAAGTTGCTCGCGATCGAGATCACGGACAGGGAGCGGATCCTGAGGTTCAGGGATGATCTTACGCCGTGGGCGGATGCTCACGGGATCTCCTTTCTTTTTTCCACGGACCGCCTTATGGAGATCTTTCCCGCATCATCCGGCAAGGGAACGGCCGTAAAAAAGCTCACCGGAATTCTCGGTGAGCGTCTCGGACTTCCCGGCCTTTGCACGGTGGCGGCCGGCGATCAGCAGAATGATCTTTCGATGCTTGAAGAATCGGATATCGCCATCGCGATGTGCAACGGGATCGAAGAACTGAAGGAGGTCGCTTCGCTTGTCACGGAATACGACAACGAGCACGACGGGCTCGCGCTGGAGCTCGAGGACCTGATCTGAAAATGACCCTCGGGGACGGGGTTAGCGGTTCATTTTATGTCAACCTTCGTTGGGGCACATACCGCGTTCACCCCTGCCACGGCACCCGTCGTCCAACATAGCTGGAGGTTGTATCCCCCGCAGAATCCGTGCAGGTCCAGGATCTCCCCTGCGAAGTAAAGACCGGGAACAATGCGGCTTTCCAGCGTATCCTCCAGATCCGCGGTATCCACGCCGCCGAGAGTGATCTGTGCTTCTTCGAAGCTTCCCGTATCTTCAATCCCGATCTCCCATTTTTTGACTGTTTCGGTCAGCTTTTTTATCTGTTGACTTCCAATCTCCTTCATAGGTATATCGGGCCGGATCTTTGCTGTTTTCAGGAAATGGGCGCCCAGCTTTCTCGGCAGGATCCCCGTGAAGAGTTCCGCCGCATTCCCCGGAATCGTACGGATCTTGTCGGCAAGCATTGACCGGATCATATCTTCGGAAAACTCCGGCATCAGATCGATCCTTACCGAGAACGGGCCCTTTTCGGCTGAAAGGAGGTTCGAAAGATTCATCACGGCGATCCCCGAGATTCCCTTTTCCGTCAACTGCAATTCCCCGTCTTCGGTCTTTATGACACGTCCGTCAGCAAAAAGTGACATCCTTCCTTTCATTCTGACACCTGCGACATTTTTAAAGAAAGAGCCCTTCCCCACAAGTCGGACAAGTCCCGGAACGGGTGTATTTACACGATGTCCGAAGCTTTTTGCCAATGCGTATCCGGAGCCGTCGGAGCCCGTTTTCGGATAAGAAGCCCCGCCGCAGGCAAGGATCAGCCGGTCGGCATGAAAAACCCCTTTCGTTGTTTCGGCCGTAAAGCCCGAACCGGTACGGTCGATCTTCCGGATCCCGCAGTCCGTGATGACCCGGATCCCATAACGCTCAAGTGCCCCCGAAAGCGCGCTTACAACCGAAACCGCTTCATCGCTGTAAGGGTAGATAAGACCGTCACGGTTTCTTATACAGATTCCCAGCGAACGGAAAAAGGCCAGAGTATCCTCAAAACCGAAACGGTCAAACAGGTTTCTCAGCATACGCTGATCCGCAAAAGAATATGCGGACAACGGATCGGAGGAAAGCACTTCGTTCGTCAGATTGCAATGCCCGTTACCGGTCATCCTGAGTTTTTTCCCGAGCCGGTCCGAATGATCAAGGATCGTGATATTCACTTGTTTTCCGGCGTTTTCCCCGGCCTCGGCCGCTTTGATCGCCGCGGTCATACCGGCGGGGCCTCCGCCCGTGATCAGGATATTCATATTTCAATTCTTTACTTTACAACTTTAAAGTGGTATAATGCAGGGGTATCTTGAAAGGAGGCCGGCTGTCATGAATAAAAAAATCAAAACCGAGGCTGTGGATCATCTGTTTCAGGCTATTCTGACTTTGAAAAGTGAAGAAGACTGCTATAAGTTCTTTGAAGACCTTTGCACGATCAACGAGCTGCTGAGCCTGTCCCAGCGCTTCGAAGTGGCTTCCATGCTCTCCGACAAAAAGACCTACCTCGAGATCGCGGAAAAGACCGGAGCCTCCACTGCGACGATCAGCAGAGTCAATCGCTCTCTGAACTATGGAAGCGACGGCTATGATATGGTCTTTGAGCGGCTGTCCGAAGATTAACCGTCGATATTGATGATCGTCATCGGATCGATATACTCATCATTGTAAGTAATCTGATATCCGAGTTCCTGATTGTTCTTGCCGATCGAGAACAGGATATATCCTTTTCCGAGGATCTCTCCCTCCTTCACCAGAGCTTCTCCCGCGTTCCGGTAAATGGAGCGGTATCCGTTCCCGTGATCGATAATGATACGGTTTCCGTAATCCGCGTCATCCTCGATGCTGAGGACGGTTCCCGTGCCGGACGAGATCACGTTCACACCGGCGGAAGCCTTAAACTTCAGGATAGGATTGTCATTCTCCGTTCCTTCCGTCGCATTCTCTTCCATCGTGGCCGTACCGCTTAGAGGAAACCCTTTCGGCAGGGCGTTTTCGGTCTCCTCCGCGGACAGCGCATCCTCGTTCGCCGCCTTTGTCGTCACCGTCTCCGACAGCACCGCTACCTTGGCCGTCAGTGTTTCGTTCTCCAGGAATAGCGATTCATTCTCATCGGTCAGATCATTCACCTGTGCCATCTGATCGATCAGCTGAGCCTTAAGATCCTTTATGGTAAAAGAATCATAGATGATCTTGCAGACCAATACGGTCAGCAGGAGGAACGCGGCCGCGAAGATCACTTCCACTACCACACCGCTCACATAATGGTTCGTGACCTCTCCGTCGTCCTGTTCCCGCACGACCATGACCGCGTATTTGCTGTGCCCTATTCTTGCGCTATGAGACATTATCAGATTCCAAGCCTTTCTTTATTTATTCCCCTTGCGATTTGTAACAATTTTGTCACAATTCTACCACATCATTCCGATAATGGCAAATCACGGGCGCAGATTGTTTTTTTCTTTACAATCTCCGATACTTGTGCTATTCTTGTTCTGTCGTAATTGTGCGACAATTTTCTATTTTTCTCGGAGGAACTATACAATGAGCAAAGGTACTATCAAGTGGTTTAACAACCAAAAAGGTTACGGTTTTATCACCGATGAATCCGGCAAGGATGTATTCGTACATTATTCAGGTCTGAACATGGAAGGCTTCAAGACGATCGAAGAAGGCGCTGCCGTTGAATTCGATGTGACCGAAGGCAAGGAAGGCCGTCCTCAGGCAGTGAATGTAACGAAGCTGTAATCCTATGTGCATATTATAATTACCCCGCCGGCTTTACTGACCGGCAGGGTAATTACAAATTGCCGAACGCCCCGCGGGGCGTTTTTTTTGACCCTCTGTACCGGTCCGGGGGTTCATTTCGGGCGGCTTGCGCGGACCAGATATGTTCCCCGGCGCAATTTGCGTGAGGCAGCAAGACACACGGAAAAAGGCTTTCGTATATGGGCTTTTTTCGTCGCCGTGGCTTGCGTCGCCGGTAAGCATGTGCCGGGAACATACTGTCCGCGGAAAGACGCCGTTCGTATGGCGGAACGAAAAATGGCCCACTAACCCCGTCCCCGGGGGTCATTTTCGGGCGACAGTTTCAAAGGGAAGGGCCCCTCCGAAAAGGTCGAGGGCGCTCCCAACGGTAAAATCCACTTTTCCAAGCCCGAGTTCCCTGATCTTCTCCACATCGGAAAGGTTTCTGATCCCGCCGGCATAAGTCGCGGGAACGGGGGAAGACGCAAGGATCCTCACGGCCTCTTCTTCGATCCCTGCCTGCTTTCCCTCCACATCGGCCGCATGAACGAGAAATTCATTGCAGGCGCCCGAAAGTTCCGAAAGAAGCCCGGCGGTCAGTTCCACATCCGTAAAACGCTGCCAGCGGTCCGTCACAATATAATAACGATCGTTCTTTAATCTGCAGGAAAGGTCGAGGACAAGCCGGTCTTTCCCCACCGAGGCGGCCATTTTCTCAAGGTTCTTCTCCTCGATCCTGCCCTCACGGAACACATAAGAGGTCACGATCACATGGGATGCTCCGGCATCAAGAAAGTCCGCCGCGTTTTCCGGTGTGATCCCGCCGCCTGCCTGAAGGCCTCCGGGATAGGCCCGAAGCGCCCCGAGAGCCTGCTCCTTCGTCGCTTCATAATAAGGGGAGTCCTTCGGATTAAGGAGGATCACATGCCCTCCCGGAAGATCTCTTTCGCGATAAAGAGCCGCAAAAAAGGCCGCATCCTTATCCGACACGAAATTCTCCTTTGTTTCCGAGGTACTTCTGTCGTTTAAGGTGCCACCCACGATCTGCTTCACGGCGCCGTTATGAATATCGATACAGGGTCTGAAGCGCATTATTGTTTCTCCACGATGATACCGTCGCGGTATGCGGCAAGAAGGTTCTCGAGCTGGCGGATGCTCTCCCGGATCTCCACACCGGCATCCGTCTGGGAAACGCGGATCCTTGAGCCTGCCACCTCGATCTGGGTCGTATCGGAAAGGATATCGGATTCGTTCCGGATCGCCGCCTCCGTGGACTCGAACATCTCATGTGCCACAAGACGCATTCCGTGGGAGCTCGCGATCAGCGTATACCCCGCGATCCCGGTCTTCCCCTGATAGGCCTTTGAAAAGCCGCCGTCAATGATGAGCAGCTTCCCGTCGCACTTGATCGGCGTTTCGCCCTTCTTAAGCTCTACCGGCACATGCCCGTTGATGATATGCGAATTCTTCGGATCGAGTCCGAATTCTTCGAGGATCCTGCAGACAGTCTTCTCGTCATCAAGCAGGGAATAATACGTATTCTTTGTTTCCTTATGTGTTTCCGGATCATCGATGAAATACCTCTCGAAGGTCGTCATCTTATCCTTGCCGAAAACAGGCGAATTCGGTCCCGCCCAGATATACCAGATATAGTCCTGGGCTCTTCGCATTCCCTTTGTATCGTTCTTCTCATAATAGCCCTTCCGGGCGTAGTTATCGAGAACATCATAGAGAGCGCGTCCCCTGTATTCCTTCCCGTCGATGGTAACGGAGCGGAAATTACCGTTTTCATCAAGCGGCATGCAGCCGTGATAAAGAAGATTCGAGTTGTGGATCTTGTAAAGCCCGCCGTTCGTATAGAGGAACCGCACATGCTTCTGCAGCTTCTCGGAATTCATAAAAGCCTTCCTTAAGCGCTGCATGACCGCGATCTCCTCGGCATTCAGCCAGTAGGGATCGGCGGGATCCACCGTCGGAAAATCCGTATCGTTTATGGGATAGACCTTCCCGTAGCACTCGACCGTCCTGTTCTCATAATCGATCTTGTCAAGAAGAAGGCGGTCCTGCATCCCGAATTCCGGATGCATTTTGATGACCTGTCCCTCAAGCTTGAACTGCAGGATCGAAATGGCCTTGTGGATCTTCATGTCGAGGCTCAGGTCCTTCGTATTGTAATCCGTGTTGTATCTGATGGAAAAAGAAGAGCAGTCCGTATCGGCATACGTATCCATCGCAAAGGTCGCAAGCGGGATCAGATTGATCCCGTAACCGTCCTCGAGGATGTCAAGATTCCCGTAACGGACGGCATTCCTGATCACGGTCGCAATACAGGCAAGATGTCCGCACGCCGCACCCATCCAGACGATGTCATGGTTTCCCCACTGCACATCGACCGAATGATAGTCCATCAGCGCGTCCATAATGATATGCGGTCCTGGGCCGCGGTCATAGATATCCCCGACGATATGCAGATGATCGACGACAAGCCGCTGTATGAGATTGCAGATTGCGATGATGAAATCCCTCGCGGAGCCGATCCTTATGATCGTATGAATGATCTCGTTATAATACATCTCCTTGTCGGAGATATCACTCCTTTCCGTGATCAGTTCCTCGATCACGTAGGAAAACTCCTTCGGGAGCGCCTTTCTTACCTTGGAGCGCGTATACTTCGAAGCCACATGCTTCGTAATGCGCACGAGCCTGTGGAGCGTAATCTTATACCAGTCCTCGAGATCCGCCTCTTCTTCCTCGAAGCCGCCTCTTGCGCCCTGCCCCGAATCATGGGCGGCGTCACAGACGATATCCAGTTTTTCCTCCGGGTAATAGATGAGTGTAGCCAGAGACTTTTTATCCCGCTCGGAAAGTTCATTCCCGAGCTCCTCGTCAAGGGCACGCCGAACCGCGCCCGAACCGTTCTTCAGAACATGCAGAAACTGCTCGTACTCGCCGTGTACATCCGTAAGAAAATGCTCCGTCCCCTTCGGAAGGTTCAGGATCGCCTGCAGATTGATGATCTCAGTCGATGCCGCCGCCACGGTCGGATACTGTTTCGCGATGCTCTTTAAATATTTTAATTCCGTTTCGTCAAAGGTGTTCATTTATCGGCAAAACGCCCCTTGGAAGCCTACCCGATCACGTCGGACATATCATACATGCCCGCAGTCTTGCCGGAAAGGAACTTCGCCGCCGCCACGGCCCCCTTCGCGAATACCGCGCGGGAATAGGCCCTGTGCGAGAAGGTGATGACCTCATCCGTCCCCGCGAAGATCACGTCATGATCGCCGACAATGGTTCCGCCGCGTACCGCGGAATAGCCGATCTCGTTCTTCGGACGGGCCATCCTTCTTTCGGAACGGTCATATACATCCTCATACTCGCCGGGAAGAGCGGACTTGATCGCCTCTCCGAGCGCCAGCGCCGTACCGGAGGGTGCATCCAGCTTTTTATTATGATGCTTCTCCACGATCTCAATGTCGAAACCGGCCTCGGCAAGTACGGGAGAAAGCTCCTTCAGCGCACGGATAAGAAGATTGATCCCGAGAGACATATTCGCGGATCTTAGGATCGCCGTCTTTTTCGATGCCGCCTCCACGCGGGATAACTGCGTATCGGAAAGCCCGGTGGTGCAAAGGACTACGGGAATATTCTTCGCTTCCGCGTAGTCGAGCACGTCATCCACCGCTTTCGCATTTGAAAAGTCGATAATGACATCCGTGTCATCCTTTACATACTTTATGCTGGAATATACGGGGAAATCGTTCTTTATTCCCTCAAAAACATCCACGCCGGCCGAGATCACGACGCCTTCCGTTTCTTTGACGATGCTGCTGATCATTTGGCCCATGCGGCCGTTGCAGCCGTGGAGAAGTATGCGCACCATATGGGTATCCTCTTTCTTCTTATGAATCTGCTCCGCGGGTGCTGCCACCCGCTCTTCGTATGTCTTAAAGAACTCCGAAGTCCTTCATGGCCTTTTCGAGCTTCGCTGCATTCTCGGGCTCCATTTCCGTGAGGGGCCGGCGGAGAACTCCGGTATCCCTTCCCTGAAGTTCAAGGGCCTTCTTGATGGGGATCGGATTTACTTCGCAGAACAGCGCATCGATGAGAGGAATCGCGCGAAGCTGAAGTTCCGCGGCTTCCTTCGTCTTTCCGCCAAGATACAGTTCGACGATATCATGCGTCTCCTCGGGGGCAACGCCGGATAAAACGGAGATCACGCCGATCCCGCCAAGGGAAAGGAGCGGAACCACCTGATCGTCGTTTCCGGAATAAAGATCGATCTTTCCGTCCGTCAGGTTCATGATCTTCGCCACCTGGGAGATATTGCCGGAAGCTTCCTTCACGCCGACGATGTTCGGAACGTCCTTATGGAGGCGTGCGATGGTTGCGGGCGCGATGTTCACTCCGGTCCTTCCCTGGATGTTATAAAGGATCATGGGGATCTTCACGGATTCCGCCACGATCTTAAAATGCTCATAAAGTCCGTTCTGGGTCGCCTTGTTGTAATAGGGCGATACCACGAGGATCCCGTCAGCGCCTGCTTTTTCCGCTTCGCCGGACAGATAAACGGCCGTCTCCGTGCAGTTGGAGCCGGTTCCTGCCACAACGGGGATCCGCTTATTGACCACTTCACAGCAGTGCTTAATCACCGCAATATGCTCTTCATGGGAAAGGGTGGATGCCTCTCCGGTAGTCCCGCAGACGATGATCGCATCGGTCTTGTGCGCGATCTGATACTCAATCTGCTCCGTGAATTTCTCGTAATCAACCGAACCGTCCCTGTGGAAAGGGGTCGTGATCGCAATTCCTGCTCCTTTGAAAATAGCCATTTTTCTACTCCTTCAAGATGCCTTTTATGATTGGTCCGATATTTCTTTATTTTCTTGCCGTAATGGAAGAAACATGGTCCGAGATCGCAAGGATCCGGTCGTCCAGTGTGATTCCGGTCAGAATGATGTCCATATGCTCCGGTGCCGTTTTAAGGATCTCCTCAAGCTCTTCGATGCTTATGATCCCGTTGTCCGCGATGCCGAGGATCTCGTCAAGTACCAGAAGATCGCATCCGCCGGTGGAGATCACCTTCTTCGCAAAATTAATCCCGTTCCGGATGTTTATGGTCTCCTCTTCCTTTCGGGAATCGGGAAGATCATCGAATTTCACATCCGTTTTCTCAAAGCGGAAGATCTTGAGCTCCGGCTCGAGCCGGCTGATCATCTCCGATTCGATCACCCCTTTTCCCTTGAGAAACTGAATGATCACCACACGGTCGCCGGCCGCAGCTCTCTGCAGCGCTTCTCCGATAGCCGCGGGAGATTTACCGTGTCCCTCGCCTGTAAATACATTGATCATATGGAATTCCCCTCCTCACGGTATCTTAACACAAGTTACCTACTTGCGCAATTCCGAGAGGCGTTTTTCAACCTCGTCGAGCATTCCGGTATACTTCTTAAGTTTCGCCTTTTCTTCCTCCACCTTTTCGGCCGGCGCTTTGGATACGAAGCGCTCGTTCTTCAGCATTCCGTCCGCCCTCCGGATCTCGGCCTGAAGGCGTTCCTTCTCATCGGACAGCCTCCGGATCTCCGCCTCGATGTCCACCAGCTCCGCAAAGGGGATATACAGGGTCGCGTTATGGATCATTACGGAAACGGCATCATCCGCGATGCCTTCCTTATCGTTCTTCACCGTAAGCTCCGATGCGCCGGCAAGGCTCATAAAGAAGAGTCTGCCGTCCGTAAACGCGCTCCGTACCTCTTCGTCCTCGGAAACCACGAATACGGAAGCTTTTCTGGAGGGGGCCACGTTCATTTCCTTGCGTACCGCACGGATCCCGCGAACCGCGTCCTTGATGAGACCGATGGCGTTTTCTTCCTTTGAAAAGGCGCGGTCCTCCTTCCATACCGGCCAGTCGGAGATCATGATCGACTCTTCCTTCGTCTGAAGATTGCAGAAGATCTCCTCCGTTACGAAAGGCATATAGGGATGCAGAAGCTTCAGCGAATCAAGCAGCACCGCACGGGCGGTGTAGAGCGCCGCTGTCTGGGATGCGGCATCATCCGAATTATAAAGCCGGGGCTTTACCATTTCGATGTACCAGTCGCAGAATTCGTCCCAGATAAAGTCATAGACCTTCTGTACCGCGATCCCGAGCTCGAAGGCGTCCATGTTTTCGGTCGCCTCGCGGATGAGCGTATTCAGCTTGGAAAGGATCCATTTGTCCACGGGCTCAAGCTTCACATCGATCTGGGTAAGATCTTCGATCTTCGAAGCGATCTCCGGGTTCTGATCGAGATTCATAAGAAGGAATCTCGACGCGTTCCAGATCTTGTTCGCGAAATTACGCGACGCTTCCACTCTTTCATTGTAAAAACGCATATCATTGCCCGGCGCGTTGCCCGTGATCAGGGTAAGGCGAAGCGCGTCCGCGCCGTAATTCTCGATGATCTCAAGAGGATCGATCCCGTTCCCCAGGGATTTGGACATCTTCCGCCCCTGGGCATCCCGTACAAGGCCGTGGAAGAGCACGGTCTTAAAAGGCCGCTCACCCATCTGCTCATAGCCGGAAAAGATCATCCGGATAACCCAGAAGAAGATGATGTCATAGCCCGTTACAAGGACATCCGTCGGATAAAAATACTTAAGATCCTCCGTCCTGTCCGGCCAGCCGAGGGTCGAGAAGGGCCAGAGCGCCGAAGAGAACCAGGTGTCCAGCGTATCGGGATCCTGCTCGAAATGGGATTTTCCGCACTTCGGACAAACTGCGGGCATTTCCTTCGCAACCACGATCTCTCCGCAGTCCCTGCAGTAATAAGCCGGGATCCGGTGGCCCCACCAGAGCTGGCGGGATATGCACCAGTCGCGGATGTTGTCCGTCCAGTTGAAATAGGTCTTTTCCATCCGTTTCGGGATCAGGCGGATCTCGCCTTCCTTAACGGCCTTGACCGCGGGCTTGATGAGCTCATCCATCTTTACGAACCACTGCTTCTTAACCATCGGCTCGATAGTGGTGCCGCAGCGGTCGTGGGTCCCCACGTTGTGAACATGATCCTCGATCCCGACAAGCAGCCCCATCTCCTCAAGTTCTTTCACGATCTGTCTGCGGGCCTCATAACGGTCCATTCCCGCGAATTTGCCGCCGTTTTCGTTGATGGTTGCGTCATCGTTCAGGATGTTGATCTCGGGAAGATTATGGCGCTTTCCTACTTCGAAATCGTTCGGGTCATGCGCCGGCGTGATCTTAACGACGCCGGTCCCGAATTCCATATCCACATATTCGTCGGCAACGATGGGCAGCTCCCTGTTGATAAAGGGAAGCAACAGTTTTCTGCCGATGATGTCCTTATATCTTTCATCGTTCGGATTGACCGCCACCGCGGTATCGCCAAGCATCGTTTCCGGACGGGTCGTCGCAAATTCAATGAAGTCCGTCTTGCTGACACTCCCGTCATTTTCGATGAAAGGATATTTGATATGCCAGAAATGGCCTGCCTGCTCCTCATATTCCACCTCGGCATCCGAGATCGAGGTATTGCAGACCGGACACCAGTTGATGATCCTGCTGCCCTTATAGATCCAGCCTTTTTCATGCATCTTTACAAAGACTTCCGTGACCGCGCGGTTGCAGCCCTCGTCCATGGTGAAGCGCTCCCGGTCCCAGTCGCAGGAAGAGCCCATCTTTTTAAGCTGGGAAATGATCCTTCCGCCGTATTCCTCCTTCCATTCCCAGGCACGCTTCAGGAAGCCTTCCCTGCCGAGATCCTCCTTGCTGATTCCCTGCTGCTTCAGGGTCTCGATGATCCGGACCTCGGTGGCGATGGAGGCATGGTCCGTGCCGGGCTGCCAGAGGGCATTATAGCCCTGCATCCTCTTATAACGGATCAGGATGTCCTGCATCGTATTGTCCAGCGCGTGCCCCATATGGAGCTGTCCCGTAATGTTCGGGGGCGGGATCACGATCGTAAAGGGTGTCTTCTTCGGATCCGGTTCCGCATGGAAGTATTTATTGTCCTCCCACTTTTTGTAAAGCCGGTCCTCAATATCTTTCGGATCATAGGTTTTCGCGAGTTCTCTGCTCATGATTCATGTCCTTTCATATGTCGCGGCCGGCGGTACAATGATCGTTGTCAGGCAAGTCTGCCCCGGTCAAACGGCCTTCGGCCCTGTTATCTGTTACAGTACGGAATGTTTCGTGCTTCACACTTTGCAAAATTTAACGGGCAGTTCCGGAAGAACTGCCCGTACATATCATTCGAATGCTTCCTCCCCCTGAGGGGCCATGACTCGCGCGGCATTCTGCCGGCTCATTGCCATCTGGCTGTCGAGGATGTCGGCGAAGTTTTTCGTCTCACCTCGTTTCAGGGGATTCTCGTTCAAGCTGTCGCTGTACAATGCGGAGTAGTCCGTACCCGGAGCTTTCGTAACATCTTCTTCCAGCGGCTTGACTCGATTCATGCTCGAAGGACTTATGGAATTGGTATTATAGATATACGGCTGAAAGCCGATCGGAGAAATACCCATATCTTTGTCCCTTTCGGTTCACTGTTTCAGAACATTCTACTCCTTTTCGGGGGCAGGTGTCAAGGGGGGCCGCCGCACCCGCGGATACGGCAGCCCTCTTTTCACTTAAATCTCTTTAAAACCTGAAATCCGTAGCCTTTACCACCAGAAGATCTTTCTGGCGCCAATCTTGAAGGTGATCTTTTTGCTCCCGCCATAGTCTCCGGTTCCGTAGGCCATAACGGTGGCGGTTCCCTTCTTCACATTGTTTTTATAAGTTGTTTCATCGATCGTGAAGGTCACCCCGTCTACGACATTCTTTCCGGACTTCCAGATCACATCCGCCCCGGAAATCTCCACGTATCCTCCGGTGAATTCTTTTGCTTCCACCGTCGCGTTCAGTTTACCGATGTCTTTCTTTACGACACGATACGAGCCGGTCGCCTGTCCGGTATAGGAAGTTCCTTTCGCAGGAACCGTAATCTTTATCACGGTGCCCGCTTCCACGGTGTCATCGACATTTACCGGTGACTCATCCTCATAGGTGAATGTCATGTTCTTATCATCATAGTCCCTGCCGGCCTTCAGAGTCTTTCCGTCCGAATCGGTCAGCATGACCTTCTTCGGCTTCCAATTGCCCTTCTTATCGGCAAATACCACATCGTTAACGGAGACGAAGACTCCGTTCTCTTCCATGGCGGCGGAAGTGATCACGAATGTCGTTGAGGTATCCGTTCCTTTGAAGTTTCCCTTTCCCTTCACCTTTACGGTCGGAACCTTCTTTCCGCTTCCATCGTTTAAGGCTGTATTATTCGCATAGGATAAGGTATAGTCTTTTCCCTCCGTCAATACCGTCCCCTGATAGGTCACTACCGGTTTCGGTCTGGCACCGCCCTTCTTATACGGAGTCGACTCCGATGAGAGCCTTACCACAAACAGATCATCCCTGTCTTTCGTTATTTCGAACGGTGTGATCCTGAAGGTCTTCTTTACCGTTCCGCTGCAGCCGTTCACACCCGTAAACACCACGGTTGCCGTTCCGACATTCACATTGTTCCTGTAGGATACCGTGCAGTCGTACTCTTTCTGATCCTCCGGAAGAAGTTTCCGATAAGTCTCTTCACGGATGAACCTGATTACCTTCGGATCGGCCCCTTTCTTCGCGGTATAGGAAAGTTCGATATTCTGATATCTGGGAGTTCCTTCGTAGACAACGGATTTCGCAAATCCCTTAACGGCCACCTTATTCATCGGAATTCCCTTGATCTTAAAGGTAACGGTTCTTGCGCCTTTATATTTCCCTTTCCCGATAATGGTCACGGAAGCGGTTCCGATCTCAGAGTTGTTCCCGTAGATGATATCATAGTCCGTCCCGGCAGTCAGCACGGTACTTCCCTGTTTCACCACCGGAGCGGGAGTTATCCGCGATCCGCCGTCATAAACCTGATCCGGGATCTTTGCGATCGTCAGTTTGGATACCGGTACTTCTTCAGCGCCCGCGATCGCGAAGCTTCGAATGACACTTCCGTCATAATTCTTCTTTCCGCTGATCTTCGCATAGTATCTCCCGGCTTCCTTCGGAGTAACGCTCTCGCCCGAGCATGACGCATCCGTATAATACGCAACCGTAAAGTCCGTCTTATTCTTCAGCTTCTTTTTGCCGAAGGTAACCGCGGGTACAGGAGTATAGGTCTTTTTGTTGTTGTACGCGATCGAGGCGATCTCGGAAACAGTCACATCCTCATCATTCAGATTCTTTGCAAGGATCGTAAAAGTCCCATTCTCCGTCCCCGCGTAGTTTCCCTTTCCCTTGATCGTGAACTTTGCTTCCGTTCCGGCATTGGTATTATTGCTGAAAGATATCGTATAATCCGTCTTTTCCTTCAGGAGGATATCCCCATAGTAAACATCAACGGGAGGTTTGAGTTTGACCGCGCTGAACGTCTGTGCGGGGATCGGAACATACGTGAGTCCTCCCGTATTCTCCTCAATCTCTCCGTCAAAATCGTCTCTTACCGCTGTTCCGTTTGCGATCCTTTTGATCTTATTCCCCGAAGGATATTTCTCCCATGTTTTTTCTCCGATAACCGGCAGACTGACCGGCTGACCGGACCGGTTAGCCACCACCTGAATGCTGTTGCAGGCAGAAATGATATTTTTTCCCATTGAAACGACTCCAGAGGATAACTCAAGCCTCTCCAGGCTGCTACAGCCGTAAAAAGCGTTTGTATCAATCGTATGAACACTATCGGGGATTCTCAGTTCTCCGGTAAAATTCTTACAATTATAAAACGCTCCTCCTCCGATGATCGCAACGCCCTCCGGTATCGTCAGCGTTCCGGAAAAACCGGTACAGTTGCTGAACGCATACTTATCTATTTTTCTGACAGATTTTGGAACAGTCAGTGTTCCGCCAAGGTTTTTGCAGCCGCTGAAAGCGTTATGCCCGATAACAGTGACACCATTCGGTATTGTCAGATCACCTGTCAGATTTCCGCACCCGTCAAAAGCGCTGAAACCTATTTCCGTCA
>JAILLW010000054.1 GCA_024692955.1 Lachnospiraceae bacterium
TCACATAGAACAGGCTGGAGATTACCAGCGCCCTGCCTCCCATTTCGATTACCGCCTCCTCTTCAACAAAAAGCCGGATGATCCTGTTGCCGAGAAGCTGCATAACGGGCAGCATCAGTACGGAAAAGACCGCCATCATCAGCATTCCTTTCCGGTAGCCTTCCTTTACCCTGTCCATCTTATGGGCGCCGTAATTCTGCCCCGTAAAGGTGGAAAGCGCCGCTCCGAGTGTCTGATACGGCTGATGGATAAGCTGTTCGATCCTGCTGGTTGCGGTAAACGCCGCCACTGCCACCGTCCCGAAGGAATTGACGACCTTCTGAAGTGCCATACAGGAGATCGCGATCAGCGAAAACTGCAGGGAAAGCGGGATTCCGAGCTTTAATATCCGTAATGAAATGTCTTTCCGAAACTTAAGGTCTTCTCTCTTCATCCTGAAATACTCATTTTTCCGAAGCGCGTAGAAAAGGCAGCTGATCCCGGAAACAAACTGAGAGATCGCGGTGGCGATCCCGGCCCCGCGTACGCTCATTCGGAACACACAGACGAAAAGCACATCCAGTCCCGTATTCAAAATGCAGGAAAAGATCAGAAAATACAGAGGGGTCCTGGAATCCCCGAGGGCCCGGAGCATGGAGGATGCGTAATTATACAGGGAAACGAAAACGATGCCCACGCACATAATTCTCATATATGCGGAAGCCTCCGGCAGGATCTTCGCCGGAGTTTCGAGCAGTGACAATATGAAGGGAGAAAGGAAAAACGCCGTGACCCCGACCACAAAAGGGAAAGCGAGCATGATATATCCCGTATTCACGATGCTGCTTCTGACCGCGCGCTCGTCGCCTTTTCCGAAAAACTGCGAAGTGATGATCCCGCCGCCATTGCCGATCCCGTTGCAGAGCGCGAAAAAAAGAAAAGTCACGGAATTGGTCGCGCCGATCGCCGCCAGTGCTTCCGCTCCGACGAACTGCCCCACGATCATCGAATCCACCAGATTGTAGAGCTGCTGAAAGATATTCCCGATCAGCATCGGAACGGAGAATCGCAGGATCACGGAAACGGGATTGCCCTCCGACATATTTAATACAGCCGATCTTGTCCCCTTCATCCGTATTCCCCCTATCGGATCTTTTTAAGATCATGCATCGCTCCCACTTCGGAAAGATGCCCGGAATCCGATGCGACTTCCACGATCGGCAGATAAAGCGTGCCGGGAGTGTCCCCGAAACGCAGTATGGTGATCGCCGTATGATTCAGCCTTCCAAGGAGCACGCAAAGGTGGGGGAAAGGAAGGTTAAGCACCCGTGAAAGAAACGCGGTGGAGGAGCCGCCATGACTGAAAAGCACGATGGTCTTCTCCTTCATATGATCGTTCGTGCAGCGATAGTACAGCCCCTCCCGCCGGTACCCCAGCGTTTCGAGCCATTTGTCGGTCTCCTTCTGAACCCTGTCAACATCCACCGTGGCCGTATTATCCACAAACCCCGGGAAGTTTCGCCAGTCGGGACTCTGCAGGTCCGCGCCCTCATGAACCAGATCCAAGACGTACAGCCAGGGATTGCCGCTCTGATACAGAGCATCCTCCTTTCCGAACCGGATCTCGCGCATAAAATCGAGAATGTGGATCTCTTCGATCCCGGATGTTTCGGAAAAATGCTGTGCCGTCTCTCTCGCACGGCCAAGCGGAGATGCGAAGATCTCAGCAATTCCCTCCGAAAGCAGCCGTTTCGCGACTGTTTCCGCCTGTCTGTGTCCAAGTTCGGTCAGGCAGTCCTTTTCATAATCCGGATCGCCATGACGCACCAGTATCAGTCTCATATATCCCTCCCGTTTTCGCCTTCTGGTTTACATAAAAGCGGACCACTGACCCCGTCCCCGGGGGGCATTTACATAAAAGTGGACCACTAACCCCGTCCCCGGGGGTCATTTCACCACAACAGTATAGCACACGATCGGGCTTTCGACTTATTTTATCCGGGACAATTCCTTCTCATTTTTTGTACCTTTTCGAATACAATACCGACATCAGGACCAGGCTCACCGCGAAGATGCATATTACGTATAAGCACATCACGCCCGGTTCAAGCGTCCTGCCGAACATGGAGGCGCGGAAGGTGAAAATGTCCCTGATCGAGCTTACGAAGGCACCGTTGTCGATCCCGCCGATGCTCCCGTCGATATGCGTAAGGATCCCGTTCAGAAGAGCGTTCCGAAGCAGTATCGTCACATGGCTTGCCGGGAACAGATTGCATATGGTCTGCACATTGCCGGAAAACTGCGAGATCGGAATATAGGCGCCGATCACAAACCCCGCTACGGCGGAAAGGATCCCGAAAAACGCGCCGCAGGCAGAAGCCGACCTGAAGAAGGGAACGATCATCATAAAAAGAGCCGTGGCCGAAAGGCATCCGAGCGCTACCACCAGATAGGCCTTCAGGACTCCGACAGCTCCCAGATGGAGGTCACCGTTTACCCTAAGCGCAATAAGTCCGATGGCAAGAATCGTCCCGTTCATAAGGATCGCGCTTAATGCGGAAGCGGAGAAATAGGCCAGCACGATCTGCCATCTTTTCACGGGCGTCGCAAGGATATCCCGGTCAACGCTGTTTTCCCTGTCATTCACCACCGTCTGGAGGCAGTTAAAGGGGACAGTGATCATGGCGGATCCGATGATCCCGGTAAGAAGAATGATGCCCGTCAATGTGTCAAGATCGCCTGCGCTGATCATCTGTCTTAAAGCGGGTGCATGGTCCAGCACATCATTTATGGCACTTACAAACGTGCTTTTCAGGAAAAGAAGATAAAGCGCAAACACGATGATCGAAGTCAGCAGCGAAAAGATCACGGATTGCTTATCCTTGAAATATACCAGCAGATTTCTTTTCGTCAGTCCCAGATACATTTTCATAATTCCATCTCCCTTCCCGTCAGGTTAAGGAACACATCATCCATCGTTCCCTTTATGACTTCATAATCCGTGATCACATTGCTGTTTCTGCTCAGCAGGTCCGTGATCGTCCCCGTAAACTTCACATTGTAATGATCCGCCTCATAGCTCCAGTCGTATCCGCTTATGATCTCTTCGCTTTCGCTGTTTTTTTCCGTATACCATATCAGTTTTGAGGATGCGAAGCGGCTCTTAAGTTCTGCCGGCGTACCCGATGCGATGATCTTTCCGTGATCGAGGATCTTGACCTCATCGGCATCCGCCGTTTCTTCCATATAATGCGTGGTAAGAAAGATCGTCAGATTCTTTTCCTTCTTCAGTTTCCTTATATGATCCCAAACCACCTTTCTCGATTTCGGGTCAAGTCCCGTCGTGGGCTCGTCCAGGAAAAGGATCCTCGGTTCGTTGATGAGCGCCCTTACGATATCCACCCGTCTCCTCTGTCCGCCGGAAAGCTTCTCATATTTCCTGTTCCAGATCTCCCCGATCTCGAAGCTTTCCATATATGGTTCCAGGCGGCTCTTTATCTGTTTTTTATTCAGTCCGTAATATGCTCCCCTTGTCATCAGGTTCTCACCCACCGTGAGTTTCCGGTCCAGGACCGAGTTCTGAAAAACGATGCCTATCAGTTTTCTGATCTCATCATCCTCCCGGGAAAGTTCGTGACCGAACACCCTTACTTCCCCGTCGGTCTTTTCAAGGATCGTGCAAAGGATGTTGATCGTTGTTGATTTGCCCGCTCCGTTTTCGCCGAGAAATGCGAAAAGCTCGCCTTCCCTGACCTCGAAGGATATGCCGTCAACCGCCGTGAGATCACCGTATTTTTTTGTCAGATTTGTTACTTGGATTGCATTTGTCATTGTCTCGTATCTCCTTCCTGAAACATATATATCACAGTGTTTCGGGCAAAAAAAGAGCAACCCGACCAACATGCAAAAACGCACGACCAAGTTGCATAAAACACCTGTATATGTTTGTGCCGGCCGCTGTCGGCCGGGCGGAAAAAGCCGAAAGGAAGCCCTGTTCGGCCCGGGACCTCCTACTCCTCGTCCCTTATCTGATCAATGGCATCATTGATCTTCTTCTCATCCGCCTTAAGGATCCATGTCGTAGCGATCCATACGAACACGTAGATAATGATATATATAAGCGCTACCACCAGAAATCCGGCAAGATCCGAATACCAGTGGAAAAGATATCCGGATAAGGATACGATCCCGAACACCAGCAGGCAGTGCAGACATATCCGAAGGCGCATCGTCCACGCACTCTTAGCCTGATCATCGTATAATAAAAGGAGTGAGACCGGCGCGCACAAAAAGCCCACGATCACGATCGACAGCGGAACGTACCATTCCCAGCCCGCCATATCGATCCCCTTTGTAAAGAAAAGGATCGCCGTCCGCACACCCATACAGAAAAGTATCGATGTTGATATCATCAATGCCTGGTTAAAGATAAACTTTGCCTTGTTCATAACTACACTCCCAGTTTCTTCTTGAGTTCGCCGACATATCCTCTGGATATGATGAGCCGCTCGCCGTTCAGCAGTTCGGCGCTGAGTCTGGCGTTCAGTTCAGCCCTAACGGAGCGGATCTTTCTGATGTTAACGATCATGGCCTTGGAGCACCTTAAGAAACCGGCGCCCAGGATCTCTTCCAGCTCATACAGACGGTATCTTGTCCCGTAGCACTCATCCTTCGTATACACATAGGTCCGCTTATCCACCGATTCTATATAATAGATGTCAGATGCCATAAGCATCCTTGTATCACCGTCGGATACCACCGGAATGCTCGCTCCGTTGTTGCGAAGCAGATCGATGGCATGCCGTATGTCATCGGTCACGGCGACCGCATTGATCACCGCGCTCTCATTCTCATATGAATCTGTTTTATTGACCGTCACTTTCATAATCTTTCAAAAATGAACCACTAACCCCGTCCCCGGGGGTCATTTCAGGCGGCTGACGCGGATCTGATATGTTCCCCGGCACGATTTGCGAGAGGCAGCAAGACACACGGAAAAAGGCTTTCATATATGGACTTTTTCCGTTGCCGTGGCTTGCGTCGCCGGTAAGCATGTGCCGGGAACATACTGTCCGCGGAAAGACGCCGTGTGTATGTCTGAACGGAAAAATGACCCACTAACCCCGTCCCCGGGGGTCATTTCAGGCAGCTCTTGATGTCCTCCCAGCTGAAGCAGCGCCGGTAATTCTCGTTCGGAAATGTGCAGTCCCGGTTCCAGGGTCTGTCAAAGACCATAACCTTCAGATCGGGCAGATGGTCAAAGAATTTAAACGCTTTGGGCGAATCCTCCACCGCGAAGTCAAAAGACATCCTGTAATAATCCTCCAGTTCGAGGCTGAAGTCGCTGTTTTTGATAAAGGAATCTCTCCCGTATTTATTGAGGCAATACAGCCGGATATCCCGAAGCCCGTGATCATCGAGCCACATACGGGACGGTTCATAAGCGCTGAAGGGGCGTCCCGTAATGACCGACACTTCATGCCCGTGTTCCGTCCACTCTTTTATGGTTTCGATCGCTCCCGGGGTTTCTTCATAGGAGAGCAGCACTTCCGGCTGATGTCCCCTGATCATAAAATCTTCGTACTGCTTCTCATCAAGTCCGAAGGATTTATCAAGCTCAAAGAATCTGATATTCTCATACGGAACCTCCCTGTCGAACATTTCAAGAGCCAGTCTCGAAAAAGCCCTCGCCGTTTCACAAAGACAATCATCGAAATCAACGTATATTCTCATCGCATTCCCCGGCGGCCTAACGTTCCCACCACCATCTGAATCCTCTTCCCGGTACATCCGATGATACTGATCTGTTCTCCGGAAATGCGGTATTTCAGTTCATAGGCTGCATCTGCATAAGGCTTACAGTATCCTCCGTCTGTGACGGCTGTTCCGTTTAGCAGTTTCGCAGATGATCCATCATAAGTCGTTTGAAGCGGTTCTCCGGTTGCTTTGTCGACCCAGGTGAAGTCACCTTTATTCAGCCAGCACGTCTTATCTCTGTTATTGATCACTTCCCTGAGGCCGGAACAGCCCTCTGTCACCGATGCTGATACCCCATCAACAAGACTGGCCGGAAACGAAATACTCTCCAGACCCGAACAGTCCTTAAATGCATTATAATTAATTAATACTACCCCTTCGGGTATCACGAGCTTTCCGGTAAAGCCGCTGCAGTCTTTAAATGCACTCTCAGATATAATTGTTACCGGAACATCATTGATCCTGGCAGGAATCACCGGTTCACCTCCGGCCACACCTCTGTATCCGCATATCACCAGATGTCCGTTATCCTCGTAGTATTCCAGTTCATAGGTTGCGGTTTTATAAGGCCTGTAATACTTTATTTCCACATAGAAAAGCGCCTCGCCGAAGCCCTCCTCATCATCCGGTGCGGTCTCATCCGGTATCACATCCGGGAGTTCTTCCGGGACATCCTCCGTGAACTCAGCTTCGACATCCTCCGCGATCTCCTCCGTGAACTCTTCTTCGGCATCCTCCTCGAACTCTTCTTCGACATCCTCCGTGATCCCATCTGTGATCTCATCCGCATAGGATACGATGTCACCTCCCGGCAGTACCGAGGCCGCCAGGATCAGTGCCATTATGATGTTAAGGATCTTCCTGTACTTTTTCATGTTTCCAAACCCCTTTCAGCCTCTAAGAAACTTCTCTTCAAATTCTTCCATTGGTATGGGCCTGCTGTAGTAATATCCCTGCACGACATCGCACCCCAGCGCGCGGAGACGGTCGATCTGATCCTTGTGTTCCGCTCCTTCGGCCAGGCAAACGAAGCCCAGTTCTTTCGCAAGGGCGATGATGAGGCGGATCACCGTGACATCCTTTTCGTGTTCATTTCCCGCTCCGATCTTATCCACAAAGCTCTTGTCGATCTTCAGCGTATCTATGGGCATTTCCGTGAGCAGCGAAAGAGAGGAATACCCCGTTCCGAAATCATCCATGGAGATCCGGAAGCCCCTGTCACGAAGTTCCTCAAGGATCCGGATCATATGATCCGTATTGTCATATGTGGCGCTTTCCGTCAGTTCAAAATCGATCAGTTCATGGCTTACGCCGTGTCTGTCCACGATCCGCGTCAGATGGTCGATAAGGTCTTCATCAAAAAGCCTTTTCCTGGACAGATTCACGGAGACCGGATGAAGAGGTCTTCCCTCCCTCTTCCAGCGCTCCAGCGCGGCGCACACCTTTTCAAGGACAATGTCATCGACCTTGCCGATGGAGCCGTCCTTTTCGAAAAAGGGAATAAACCTGCCCGGCGACAGAAACTCTTTTTTCTTGTAATTCCATCGCACCAGGGCTTCGGCTCCCTTTAGTACATTCTTTCCGATATCAAACTTGGGTTGCAGATATACCGGGAACTCATCCCGTTCTATGGCCGTATCCAGATAAGACTTGATGAAATTGCCCCATGTAATATCGTCATGCATTCTGTCCGTATAGATGATGATCTCGGTCCTGTTCGGATCCGTTCCCAAAGCCTGTGCCATCTTTCCGGCATCAGCCACCCGGTTCCCGGAAAGGATCGATCTTTGCATCGGCACCACACCGCATCTGTAGAAGATGCGATAGGCAGGATCCTCCTTCAGATGTGACAGGGAATCAAAAAATCCGGTCAGAACGTCGATGGTCTCCTCCTCAGGCATGTCCTTTATCATCATGGCAAAGTTGTCATTATGGCATCTTGCGCTCGCATAGACAAAGTCAGCCTCGTTCATGGCCCTTACCACATTGGAAAGCACGTTGTTGGCCGCGATATGTCCGTATACCTCATTGATCACACGGAATTCCTTAATGTCGAAATGCACAAAGGCATAATCGCTGAACCCGCTGACGGTGGGCATCTCCAGAAAAGAGACCAGGTGGTTCCAGTTATAATGCCCTGTAATGGGATCGGTAAATGCCATCTTATACAGGTAGGACTTTTCAAACCGGTCCACATCATCGTTAATGATATGACCCGCCTTCTCCGCGTCCAGTCTGCACTCGTAGAGCATACGCAACTTATCGGAATCACAGAATACGGATATCACATCCGGATCATCCCTGATGGAAAGATCGCTGAATACTCTGTGGGCATCGTCGTCTCCCGCAAACCGGGTAAAGAGTTCCTCGATGGCACTTTGCTCTATTTCGATCTCGTTCTCCATTTCGCTTGAATAGAAAAAAGAACCCTTAAGATGGATACAGTCAAGCTCCTCCGGATAATCGACCCTCCCGTCGTCCATTCTGTATTCGATGCCGATCACGGGGGTATCCAGCGATCTTATGAAGAATACGCCCGGATAATCGTAGGTCCCGAAGGCGCCGGAGCAGGCTTTTATCCTGTCCGGGATCACCCCCTTCGAAAAGGCCCGGATATCCTCTTTTGCGGCAGGGACATAATACAGCAGCCTGTCCGGTTTATAAAGCTGATTCAGTTTATTGATAAACATAGGCATATCCTCCGCGTGAAAAACCTATATCTCTACAAGCCGGAAATTCCTTATCCTGCCGTAAACGGGCGGAGCCTCAACTCTGAGTCCGATCTTAATATTCTCCCCTTCCTTCAGTTCCGTTTCCAGCGATGTGGTCGCAAAGTCGATATCCGAAGGATAAATGGGCTTCTCACAGAGTGTCTCCCCGTTGCAGGTGACCCTCTTAAGATAAAGGCTTACCTCAACACCCGTGGTATTGGTGCCCCGATATTCCACGGACAGCCGGTATTTCCCTGCTCTTTCAATGCGCAGCTCCCTGTTGATCTCAAATGTGAAATTGGAAAGGCTTGAAAAAGCAAGCTCTCCGTTCTCCCACTTTACATCCTCATCGCCGGGCTCCGTGCATACCCACCAGCCCGAGGTTTCTTCCGTGGGATCCGCTTCGGGAATAAGATTGGTCCCGGCGGGAGGGATCTCCTTAACCCGGTTTTGATAAAGCGATGCAATATAGCCGTCGACGTCGGGGACAAAGGGGGCCTGCGGGTCAAAATCCCGGAAGGCCGCAAAGGACGGAAGCAGTCTTCCTTCCTCATCCATCATCCCCATATTCTCATCCCAGCTGCTGATATTCCTGTCCGTAAAGCAAAGCGGTTCCCAGTAATACACTCCGCTCCTCCGCTCGCCGGAAACCTCCGAGGCGATCTGCATCACAAGCAGAAGCGACTTGCGCTGTTCCTCGATCCCGGCAGGAAATCCCGCCATCTTCATCATCTCCCGGTTGATATGCTCCAGGGGACAGTGCCTCCAGGGATGCGCTGTTTCCACGACATATACCGGCAGTTTATACCGGTCGATGAGCTGTGTCATGGAATCCTTCAGATCCTTAAAAGTGCCGTGCCAGAAAGAGTAGAAGGAAATACCGATGGCATCGATCCGGTCCATTCCCGCGGAGAACATCGCGTCAAACCAGTCGCGTAGGACAAAAAACCGCCCGCCCTGATCCAGATGGATCATGACCTCGATACTTTCCGAAATATCCCGTACCGCGCGTATCCCCGCATTGATGAGCGTGGCAAGGGACCGGTATGCGGGAACCGCCCCGTCGGGAAAGAGCATACCGCTCCTTACTTCGTTTCCGATCTGCACCATATCCGGAAGAGCATCGTTTTCGGAAAGCCTTTCCAGCACATGATGCGTATAATCATAGACCGCGCGCACCAGACCGTCATGATCAAGGCCCTCCCATGCCGCGGGCTTTCTCTGCTTCCCGGGATCCGCCCAGTGATCGGAATAATGGAAATCCAGAAGGAAATGCATGCCCTTCTCCTTTATCCTGCGGGCCATCGCTATGGTCCGCTCAAGGTCGCAATACCCTCCGGATTCCGGCACATTGTAAGGTTCGTTCCAGATCCTCAGGCGGACGGAGTTCACGCCGTATTTTTGAAGAAGATCCATGGGGTCTTCGGGGGTACCGTCCATATCCCGGAAGATGAGACCTTTTTCCTCTTTCTCGGGAATGCTCGAGACGTCGACGCCCCTTAAAAATCCGGGCTTCTCAAAAGGTTTATCGATGATTGGCCTGGCGCTTATTCCGCCTTTCCGGGCACGCTTTACCTTATACATTTGCCTGTCGGCCATTATAAGATATTCCTCCGGCGAACGTAAAGAGGCAGGATCCGTGTAGATGACCCCGGTACTGACCTCGATGTTCCGTTCGGTCAGAGCGCCTTCGATCCGGCCGATAAAGCGGTTGACCTTTTCTTCCGATGCATAGGGGATAAAAAGGACAAATTCGTCGCCGCCGAAACGGTAGGCATAGGAGTCCGGAGGTTTATACTCGTTGATCGCCGCGGATATGGTAAGAAGCACCTTGTCGCCGAAGTCATGACCGTAAGTATCATTGATCGATTTGAAATGATCGGCATCGATGAAGCACACCGCGCAGACAATGCCGTTTTTCCGGTAGATCCCGGATTTGGGAAGGATCATCTCATTATAGGTGATCCTGTTATACAGACCTGTAAGGGGATCACGGTTGTAGAGTCCCCTCATCCTGTCAGCCGCGTTTTCCAGCTGGGTCCGGATAAAGAGGTTCTGGAGTCTGTCGATGAAGGTATGATGCGGATCATAGAACAGGGAATGGTCATAAAGAAACCCCGGCTCCAGCAGTATGGTCATTCCCACTCTCCGGTTCCGGAAATGGATCGGAAAGAACATATAGTCTCTGGAAGTCTCCGAAGACGAAAGATATTCCATGACGTCCCGATAATTTCTGATCGAATAAAGTCGCCTGCCCCGGTCCTCCCCCGCTGCCACCACGAGAGAATCCATATCGAGCCTGTCCTCGGAAAACCTGCTTTCGGGCATGGCTTCCAGAAGTGCCCTGTCCACCAGGATAAAAAGGCCGGCACAATCGAGATTCCTGATATACCCCGCAAAGCTCTCAAAGATCCCGTTGATATTCCGGCATTCGGCAAAGCGCTTGTCAAGTTCCAGCGTGTGTTCGTCGTGGCGGTCAAGGTCTACCCGGTAGTCGATCTGCCATACGGCATACTGACGGTAATCAACGAGACCGGTATTGGAGCAGCCGCAGGTCTCGGCGGGAACGATCTCGCTGTGCATATAGGTGTAAATGTCGACTTCTTCATCGTTCATCAGCGCGTTCAGGACCTCAAAGGCACGGTTGCTTAAGGTTCCGCGGTTGTGATTGACGCTGGCGATCTGGGGCCTGTAATAGGCCGCCTTGTCCAGATTGTCAAAGCCCGTGACCCGGAAATCCCTCGGGATCACATATCCCAGCCGCATCGCTTCCTTGCAGATGCCCGCCGCGATATTGTCATTGGCACAGATAAAGACATCGGGAAGCTCCTTGCCCGCTTCCACCCATTCCGAGAAATACCGGACACCGGTGTCAAAGTCAAAGTCCCCGAACATATAGCTTTCTTCCGAGACCGGCAGTCCCAGCTCCTCGAGTGTCTCACAGAAAGCCTCAAAGCGCTGGAAATTCTCGTAATGATACTGCGG
>JAILLW010000070.1 GCA_024692955.1 Lachnospiraceae bacterium
AACAATCCCGACCGTATTCTGTCGAGGGAGATGATCTATGACAGAGTATGGGGAATGGAATCCGATGCCCTGTCGAACAACCTCGAAGCGTATATGTCGTTTGTGCGGAAAAAACTGAAAATGATCGGCGCCGGAGTATCGATCAAAACCGTACGGAACATGGGCTACCGGCTTGTTGAAGGGGAATAGCGGATAAGCGGATATCATAAGCAGAGGATACCATTATGAAGGAACTTCGAAAAAAGACGATCCTTACCATATTTGCCATTCTTACGGTCATGCTCATCACGGGCCTTACGCTGCTGAACGTAAACAGCTACCGGCGGGAGTATATGAGCATCGAGCGGGGACTCAATGTTTTTGACGACAGAGGCGGCTTCCGGGACGGGCCACGCGGTCCGGAAGGGGGCGTCGATGACAGGAAGCTGAAGCCCCGTGAACTCGACAATATGATGTTCATGGACAATGAAGTCTATACCGTGAGACTCGATGAAACCGGCGGGATCGCGGAGATCCTGAGCCACGGCAGCATTTCGGATGATTTTGATGTGGAAACGATCGCGGCCGCCATTACGGACTCCGTTTCCGGAACGCCGGAAGACCGCATGCATATCGGGAATCTGTACCGGGATGCGTATTCCTATAAGTACCGGAGCAGCGACCTTATCGTGATCCTCAATAACGATGCGGCGACCTCCAAACTGAAGACCCTTCTGCTTCAGTCGGTCATCCTCTTTCTTGTCACCGAGGCGCTGACCTTCCTTGCGGCACGCCTGATCGCGGGGTGGATCGCGAAACCGGCAGAGGAAGCATTTGCAAGACAGAAGGAGTTCATCGCCGACGCTTCGCATGAACTGAAAACCCCGCTCGCAGTGATTATGGCATCCGCGGATGAGCTTTCGGATAACGCCGCGCCGGAAAAAAAGGACCGGTATATCGAAAACATCCGGTACGAATCGGACCGGATGAGCCGCCTGATCGCGGGGTTGCTGGATCTTTCAAAACTGGAGGACGACAGATCAAAGGACGCGTACAAAGATGAGGATCTGACGAGGATCATCGAAAAGACCTGCCTTACCTTTGACGGCGTTGCATACGAGCAGGGGGTTACGATCGAGACCGATATCGAGGAGGGACTTGTGCTGAAGTGCGGAAGGGATGAGATGGAAAAGATGATATCCACGATCCTTGATAACGCCGTAAAGCACAGTTTCCGGGACACGACGGTCAGGGTCAGCGCGCATTCCGAAAAGGGCAGCATCCTGATACGGATCGTCAACACCGGTGAACCGATAAAAGAGGAAGACAGGGAGAAGATCTTCGAGCGGTTTTACCGTGCGGACCGTTCGCGAAACCGCGATGACAACCGGTACGGGCTCGGGCTTGCCATAGCAAGGAGGATCGCCCGGAATCACAACGGCGATATCAGGGCATATTCCGGAGAGGGCGACACGACCTTCGAGATCACACTAAAATGAACCACTAACCCCGTCCCGGGGGGTCATTTTCAGGCGGCAGATGCGGACTCAATATGTTCTCAGGCACGATTTGCGTGAGGCCGCGAGACACACGGAAAAAGGCTGTCGTGTATGGGCTTTTTCCGTCGCCGTGGCTCGCGTCGCCGGTAAGCATGTGCCGGGAACATATTGTCCGCGGATGGGCGCCGTCAGTACGTTTTGGAAAAAATGGACCACTAACCCCGTCCCCGGGGGTCATTTTCAGCAAAATGGACCACTAACCCCGTCCCCGGGGGTCATTTTCCATTGAGAGTCGATTCGGTCGGCTCTTTCTTTATGTCTGAAATTCATTTCCGGTTTTAATGTTCGTTTAAGTTTCGGATCGTAATCTGTATTCACAAAGAAATGAAAGGACGGACCGATATGAGCGGATATAAGGAAGTATTTAAGCGCACCGAGATCAAATATCTTTTAAACGGTGAACAGTACCGGGAGCTGATGCCTTACCTTAACACGATCGCGAGGGTCGACGAATACGGACTTTCGAGGATCAACAACATCTATTATGACACCCCCGATCACAGGCTCGTGAAGACATCGATGGAAAAGCCCGTATATAAGGAGAAGCTGAGGCTCAGAACCTATGGAAAGACCGGTGAAGACACGAATTCCTTTATCGAGATCAAAAAGAAATTCAACGGGATCGTGTACAAAAGAAGAATAGCGGGAAAGTATCCGGATACATACCGCTATCTTCAGGGAGCGGGAGAATGTAAGGAGCCCTTTGATGACTCCCAGATCGCGAAAGAGATCCTGGCATTCCTTACTCTTTACGGGGACCTTGGGCCGGCGATGCGAATCTGCTATGACAGGATCGCGATGGCGGGGATCCGGGATAAAGAGTTCAGGGTGACCTTCGACAGCAATATCATCTGGAATGATACCGATGTGGATCTGCGTTCCGAAAAAGGCGGAAGAAAGCTGCTGAAAGACGATCAGCGTCTGATGGAGATCAAGGTGAGTAACGCGATGCCGATGGAACTTGCAGGGAAACTCAGCGAACTTCGGATCTTTCCGGTTTCCTTTTCCAAATACGGAGCGGGATACACGGATATGATGAACCGGGCTTATGACAAAAAGGAAAAAAGGACCGCGGATTTCAGCCCCGTAAGGGCAGGCGGCATAATGAAAGGAGTAGTGGCATATGCTTGACAATGTTTTTTCTTCGATACTGACAAACGGATCATTTACGGGAAGCGGATTTCTCATCTCAACACTGGCGGCCTTCGCCTGCGGACTCATCATCGCGGGAGTCTATATGATAAAGAACAGGGCTTCAAGGAGCTTTCTTCTTACGCTGGCCCTGCTTCCGCCCATCGTGGAACTCGTTATCATCCTGGTGAACGGCAATATCGGTGCGGGAGTCGCGGTGGCCGGAGCGTTCTCACTGGTAAGATTCCGCTCCGCACCCGGAAAAGGCCAGGAGATCACGGGGATCTTTCTTGCGATGGCAGCAGGACTGGCAGCCGGAATGGGCTATATCGGAGTGGCGATCCTGTTTTCGCTTCTGGTATCCGCGATTTTACTGCTGCTTAATCTGACGGGCTTCGGCCGGGATGACAGGGGAATGAGAACGCTGAAGATCACGGTTCCCGAGAATCTGGATTTCGAAGGGAAATTCGATGATATCTTCGGGCGTTATCTGAAATCACACACCTGTGACGAGGTCAGAACAACGAATATGGGAAGCCTGTACCGGCTGACATTAAGCGTGGTACCGAAAGACGGTGTGTCAATGAAGGAGTTTCTCGATGAACTGCGGACGCAGAACGGAAATCTGGATATCAGCCTCGGCAGACCGGCCGACAATACGGAATCCCTTTGAATGCGGGAAAGGAGGATTGTATAATGGATAAGAAGGATATCGCAAAAAGAATAAATAGTATGACGCATAATGAGGCAGGGAAAAAGACCGGGAAGATTATGAAAAATGACCTGATGGAAGAAGAGATGAATGACCTGACGGGAAAAGTGACGAACGACCGGATGAAAAAAGAGCCGGATGAGAAGATGAATACAGAAATGAACGACCTGATAAAAAACGGAACGAACAACAGGAAGAACAGGATAAAGCGCGGGCTCACAGCAATTACCCTGGCGGCGGCAATGGCACTGACCCTCACCGCGTGCTCACAGAACGGATCCGTCACCTCGAAGGTGAAGGAGAAAGTTGCGGAGAAGATCACGGAGAGTGCGGAGAAGATCACGGAGAGCACGGAGAAGATCACGGAAAGTTCGGAAAAGCTCGCGGAGAATGTGGCGGAAGGCTCCGAAACTGTGGAAAGCGTACTCGGAACGGTCACCTCCGACGAAAAGGATCTTTCCGGTGCGAAGAACCTGACGGTGGAAGACGGAAAATCCGTCACGATCGATGCGGCAGGCACCTACGTGCTTACCGGGGAAGCGAAGGAGGCTTCCGTCATCGTTGATGCTTCGGATGAGGATGAGGTGGAACTGGTGCTTGACGGTTTTATCCTTACCAATAAGAGCATGCCCTGCATCTACGTAAAGAAAGCGGATAAAGTCTTAATTACCCTTGAGGGAGACCAAAACAGTCTGACGGTGACCGGTGAATTCGGCACCGACGGGGACACCAAAACGGACGCGGCCGTCTTCAGTAAAGATGACCTTACGATAGAAGGAGAGGGATCCCTTACGATCGCTTCTTCCGACAACGGCATCGCCGGAAAAGATACCGTTGCGATCAGAGGAGGAAATCTTACGATCAGCTGCGAGGGATCGGCGATAGAATCAAAGGATGAGATCCTGATCGCGGACGGCAGTATTGAGATTTCGGAATGCAATGACGGACTTCATGCGGAGGATAATGATGATGATTCGAAGGGGAGCATCGTCATAGAAGGCGGAAAACTGAACATCACGGCTGCCGATGACGCGATCCACGCGATCACAAACGTCAGGGTCGACGGAGGAGAACTCGCACTCAAATGCGCGGAGGGCATCGAAGGTACGGTGCTGCAGATAAATGACGGAAGTGTCAGTATTGAGGCTTCGGATGACGGGATCAACGCGGCGCACAAGTCATCCTCGCTTTCTCCCCTGTTTGAGATGAACGGAGGAAGCGTCGTGATCAGAATGGGCGCCGGAGATACGGACGGGATTGACAGCAACGGAGATATCATCATAAACGGCGGAACCATCGACATTACCGGCAATTCCCCGTTTGATTATGACGGAAAAGCGGAGTATAACGGCGGAACCATCATCGAGAACGGAAAGGAAACGAACGCCATCACGAACCAGATGATGGGCGGTTTCGGAGGTATGGGCGGTTTCGGAGGAAAGGAAGGCTTCGGAGCCGATGACGGGACGGTTGATCCCGGAGCATTCGGAGGAAAGGAAGGCTTCGCTGCACCGGACGGAACCGGAGAGCCGGGTGTTTTCGGGGGAAAAGGAGGCCGCGGAGGGATGAGAGGCCGCGACGGAATGACACGGCCGGAAGGCGGGACCAACCCGGAAGAAGCACCCGCCTCGGATGAAGCACCCGCGCAGGAGGATTTTTAACAGCCTCCCCGGGCACCTGAACACCCGACGGCTATTCGGAAAACAGCGCCTCGAAGTCACGGTCGGCCGGGATACCGACCCCTTCGGCCAGCTTCATACCCATATTGAACATCATTCTGCAGGCTTCCTTTTTGGGAAGCCTGTGGCCGTCAAAAAGCATCATCATGGCAAGGCCGTGGGTATAGATCACGGTGTCCCTGACCATTTCCGAAAGCAGGTCCGGAGAAATGTCATACTGCTCCGTCAGGATCTTCAGCGCTTCCTTATCAAACTGGAAGGAAAAAATGCTGTTGTCACCGTAAAGAGGTTCCCCGATGGTTTCCATGGGATCGTCCACGTTCAGGAAACGGAATGCATAAGGATGGTCGCAGGCGACGGAAAGATAATGCACGCCCGAAATGAAAAACGCTTCGATCGCATCTTTTCCGCGCATCTTTTCCTCGAGGCAGGAATACATTTTACCGGCCGCGTAAACATACAGCTCCTTTTTCAGTTCCGTCATGCTCCCGAACTGCCAGGATACCGGCTGTGTCGAACAGCCAAGCCTTGATGCGATCTGCTTGATCGCGACCGCGCCGATTCCGGATTCCTCCAGCAGTTCGAAAGCGGCCTGAAGGATCATTCCTTTCGTGATCTTCGTTTTTCTTCCCATATTCTCTCCCGTTATTGATAGGGTCTGTAATCCAGCGGCTTCGTGCATCCCCAGGATTCCGCGATCTTCGTGAACATCTTTTTCGAAACGGTTTTGAATACCAACCCGATCATAAGGCGCATCGGGGCCGAAAAGATCTCCGGACCCGTGAATTTCCGGCAGGCCTCCGTTTCGAAGCTGCCTGCGGAGGCAAACTCCCGTCCCATTGCGGTATAGGGGCCCGTGACCTTGTCTCTTTGAGCTCCCTCAAAAAATCTTATCGCAAAATTGTCCCCCTTTACAAGGGTTCCGCCGTAATTGCAGCCGAGTTTTTCCGTCAGGATCTTCAGATACTTTTCTCCGCATCGAAGCTGTATTCCCTCCGCAAATCCGCTCTGAAGGAGGAAGGAGATCTTTGTGTCATCCGTTTTCGGAGGCACGGTCTCAAGGAATTCCAGAAGAAGGCCGGGAATGCATTCCACATAGAGAGGAAGCGCGATCAGGATATTTCTGTTTTCGGAAAAAGCGTTCCGGATCGCATCCCACTGTTTTCTGTCGGATACTTCATACTGTTCGAAGGTTACACCGCCCTCCCGGAGCCCTTCCGTGAACTTTTCGAGGATCTTGTCCGTATTGCTCAGAGCTTTTATCCTCGGACTTCCGTTTATGATCAGCACATGCATGATACCGCCTCCTTTATCTCATCTTTTGCATAGACACCCAGGGAGCTGCTTTCAAAATTGAGTGCCGCGCGACGTGTCCATTCCTCCAGATATTCACGCTCCGGATCGCCGGTATAAATGATTCCGATATCCGTACGGGTGTCGTAACGCGGAACGTGGCGCATCTGATCTCCGACGAACTTCAGGTACATGGTGGCGATGGGAAGGATCCGGTCGAAGATGTTCTTTCCCTTGTGATCAAGAAAGCCGAGAGCCGTTCCGGATATCACCCAGAGCTGGCCGGCGCGGGTGATCTTTTTCAGAATGATCTCATAATCATCCCGGATCGAGCATTCGCCCGGTGTCTTCAGCCAGCAGTAATTGCAGCCGATGCAGGGGCTGATCTTCATGGAATCAGTCTCCACGATCTCGGCATCGATCTTTTTTTCATCGATCTGTTTCTTCAGTTCTTCCGTGATGGAACGGTCGGAAGTGGTATTTACGATCAGAACCATTTCGAAACCTCCTTATCGGTCATAATATAAACGTGTTTATATAAACTGATTTATATTATACACGGGGACCGGAGGATGTCAAGGGGGGATTGAAATTTATCATTTCAGTATTTTGCGCCAGACGATATAATAAGAATCGGGAGGGAAGACCTATGATCATATATGAAGATACTGTAGAGCGGTTTTCCGAAGATGTTGTATTGAACCGTATTTCCGATAAAATCCTGACATCTTTGAAAAAGAGCCATCTGGCAGGAGGAAGCGAAAGCGAGATCAATTCCTGGAATAACTCTCTTCATTTTATGAAAGATGTCATCGATACGCCGGAGATATCCCGCTCATGCAAAGTAGCTGTTGAATACAATATTCCGCAGACCTCCAAACGTGTTGATTTTATGATACTCGGCAGGGATAAAAGAGGGAAAGACCATGTAGTGATCGTGGAACTGAAGCAGTGGGCCAAAGTCGCAAAGGTCAATGATTCTTTCAGACACTCGGTCATATCGGATCTTCGTAACCGCGGGCCTGTAGCGCACCCTTCCTATCAGGCATATTCATATAAAAAGCTGTTGCTCAATTATGGAAGTGCGGACAGCGTTCCACCTGAAGCGCTTCAGCCTTGCGCATATCTTCATAATATGTCTGAAGAATACAGGTCCGTATTGGAGAATGAAATATATTCGGACTGGGTTAAGGAAGCGCCGGTATTTCTGAAAGCTGATGTGTTAAAACTGCGCAGATTCATCTGCGAGTATATTTCCCATAAATCAACAGATGATGAACTTCTTTATAAACTTGATTACGGAAGAATCAAACCGACCAAAAGCCTGCAGGATTCCATTGACTCAATGCTTTGCGGCAATGAAGAATTTGAGATGATCGATGAGCAGGCGGTTGCATATGATTATATTATGAACGCAATACGGCTGGCACAGAATGATGACCGGAAGCACGTTCTGATCATACAGGGTGGTCCGGGTACGGGAAAATCGGTTCTTGCCGTAAATGTTCTTGCGGATTCCATTTCTAAGCTTGAACTGAACGCATCATATATTACGAAAAACAGCGCACCGAGAAACTGCTATCAGGCACTCCTTGCCAAGGGAGATGCGAGAAAGATGGTCGACCTTAAACTTGCGTTCCGCTCGCCGCATTCACTTCCCGGCATTCCGGTAAACGGGATCGATGTGGGCATTTTCGATGAAGCGCACAGAATGCAGAAGAAGCCGTATATGTATAAAGGGGATGATATGCTGAAGGATGCGATCATGGCATCCAGAGTTTCGGTTTTCTTTGTCGATGATGATCAGAGGATTACGGTGAATGACTGCTATGACGTAAATGCGATCCAACAATATGCACGGGAACTGGGGGCTTCTTTGGATACTGAACAACCCTTTATCCTCGAATCACAGTTCAGATGCAACGGGAGTGACGGATATGCGGCATTTGTCGATGACCTTCTTGAACTGAGGGAAACCGTGAATAAAGACATTTCCGCGAATGATTATGACTTTCGGGTGTTTGATAAACCGGAAGCCATGAAAGAGGCACTTCGGTTATACAACAATCTCAGAAACAAGTCGAGAATGTGCGCAGGTTATTGCTACGACTGGAATGTGAAGAATCACAGAGGGGACTGGGACATTGTGATAGAGGGCTTCCGGGCCAAGTGGAATCTCGAGAACGACAACATATTTGCCGTGAACCCGGAATCATTTGAACAGGTCGGCTGCATACATACCGTTCAGGGTATGGAGTTTGATTATGTGGGTGTGATAATCGGAAAAGACCTGATCTATCGGGACGGTCATGTCATTACCGACAAGACTGCAATTTCCAAAGATGACCATACAAGTAAAATTCGGCAGTGCAGGAATACGGCTTTGGCAGATCGCCTCATACGAAATACATATAAGGTGCTGCTGACGAGAGGACAGAAAGGGTGCTTCGTGTACTGCGAGGATGAACGGCTGCGAGAATATATGAAGGAGCGGATTGCAGATCGCGGTATTGATATTCGGCCTCTATAATAATACGATTATATCAGAGAAGGGGAGTATACCTTTGACAGATTCCGCACGCCAAAGCGTTTTGCGGAAGAATGAACAGCTTTCGGGGGGGCAGTATGATGAGAGAGCGGATCATTACGGCGCCGGGCGCAAACGGAGCGGAGCTTATAAAAAGCCTTGCAATGCATGGCGTAAACTGCTTTAACCTGCGAATAACGGGAGCCGGAGAACTTGCGCGTATCGCCCTTATGCGTTCGGGAATCGCGGTCACGGAGGATTTTGTGAGTGCCCGCGAAGAGACTGCCCTTATGGCAGAGGCGGTAAAGGGGGAGGCTTTTTTCGGAAAAGCGACCTATTCGGACATCCGGGAGATCGCGGCAGCGGTACGGCGCATAAGGACGCTGGTGCCGGATGCCGGTGAGGAGGGACGGATCGAAGAGATCCTGAAAAAAGGTACTTTTGAAAAAAAGAACGAGGCCCTGATCTCCGTTTATAAAAAGTATAAAAAACTCATCTCCGGACGAAAGCTCATGGACTCCGTTGCCCTGATACGAAAGGCGATCGCAGAATGCCGGAGCATTGACGCGGATTTTATCATACTTGAGGAATATCCGCCGAATCCGCTTGAGAAGGCCCTTATCGAAAAGCTTTCCGGCGGAAATATTAAAGAGAGTTCACTTTCTGAACTCTTTCATCTCGAAGAGGCACCCCTTAAGATCGGCTCTTTCAAAAACTGCTACGGTGCCGCGAATGAAGTGGAGACCATACTTACGGATATCTACTCCGGAAAAAGGCCGGACCGGTGTACGGTAGCCGTGACGGATTCTTCTTCCTACGGGCAGCTGTTCTTTGATTATGCGCTTCTTTATGACATACCTGTCACTTTTGGGTGCGGGATCCCGATCATCAATTCAAATCCCGCGAGACTCCTGGTCCTTTATTACCGCTGGATGACCGGCGGCTTCTTCGGAGCATCCGCCATCGATTCCATGCTCTCGAGCGCGGCATTTGACCGTTCAAAGCTTTATGAACTGTATCCCGAAAAGGATGAGAACTTCAGCTGGAGGACCTATGCGAAGGTTCTGGGCGGCATCCGGCTCACCAATGACAGGGCCGTCAATGACCGGAGGATCGCGGATTATAAAAAAGCGCTCACGGAAGAGGAGGCAAAGACGGATCCACAGGATGAAAAAGCCTATAAGTCGTTCCTTCGAAAGAAGCTCTGCATCCCTTATCTTGAGGTGCTTTCGGAAGAACTGTCCATGCCCGCGGAGGATTTTATCGCGAAATATTCGCTGATCCGGAAGGGAAGCGATACGAATGCGCAGATACTCCTTATGCAGCTTGACCTCGCGTCTTTATCCGCAATCTATGAAGAACTGAAGGTGATCCGCGCTTCCGGGGTGGAGCAGGCTGCGGAGGATATGATCCTGAATGTTCTGAGAATGAGTGTGGGGGCCGCAAGGAGCGAGGAGGGAAAACTCTTTGTGACCGGGATCGACAAAGCCCTCACCACGGTCCGGGACAATCTGTATATCGCGGGGCTTTCCGCATCGAACTATCCGGGATCGCCGAGGGAAAACTACCTTCTCCTCGATGACGATCTGGATCTCTTCGGGGAGGCGGCGAAATCCATGAATTCCATAGGAGTGATCGGCCGCAGACGGGACCGCCTCATGACGCTTGCAAGACTGGCTTCACGTCTCGGCTCCGACATCAGCGTCTCGTTCGCGGGGCTTAACGTATCGGAGCTTAAAAGGGACAATGCATCTTCCCTGATCTATGAGCTTTACCGGGAGGAAAGCAAAAAGGCCGCCACCTCAAAAGAACTGGAAGAACACATCATAAATGTGGACTATTTCACGCCGGCGATCTCCGTCACGAGAAAGGTGGGAGAGGCGTATAACGAAGGAAAGACCGTATTGCCGCGTCCTGCGGAGAAAGAAAGAAAAGCACCTTCCGTTCATCCGGATCCGGAACGGGAATACTCGCCGTCGGACCTTGATCCTTTCTTTGCCTGCCCGCGGGCCTTTATGCTCGGCAATGTACTCGGGATTCCTTCGCCGGATGAGGAAAGGCCCTTTGAGGTGATCGGAGCTGCCGATGCCGGAACGATGGCGCATTCCCTTATGGAGGAACTCGGAAATTCGGATATGAGCCCGGAAGATTTCCGGGAACTTTCCGAAGAATATTTTGACCGGTTCATCGCGCAGCATCCTCCCCTTGTCGCGCAGGGAGCCGGAGCGGAAAA
This sequence comes from Lachnospiraceae bacterium, assembly GCA_024692955.1. Taxonomy (GTDB): domain Bacteria; phylum Bacillota; class Clostridia; order Lachnospirales; family Lachnospiraceae; genus JAILLW01. Next base: position 11,114 of record JAILLW010000070.1, read on the forward strand.
AGAGCAGTTCCTTGATATGATGGAGACCGCTTACGAGACGGATCCTCACCGGGAAGTGGTGCTCGACGAAGAGGCCGTTCACTGCGTCCATGAAAGCGGCGTGAAGCTTTGGGGCTACCCGGACCGTGTGGAGAAACTGGAGGACGGTTCGTTTCTGGTGGTGGACTTCAAGACCGGAAGAAGCATAGGCCACGAACAGGATGACATCAATACCTGCATGCAGATCGTGATCTATGCGTATCTTCTCGAAAAGAAGGGCTACCGGATCGCGGGCGGCGAATACCGGTATATCAGGCTTGGCGAGACCGTTACCTGTAAATATGATGACGAGATGAAACAGGCGCTTGCCGACAGGCTGACCTTATTCAGACAGCATCTTTTGAATGCGGATTATCCGATCCCGGACAATGCGTATGCGGAAAAGAGGAGTAACGGGGATCCCGATCCCTGCAAATACTGCAAATTCGGAGGAATCTGCGGGAAAGATCAGGAGACGGAAGGGGACGAAAGATGAGTGAACTGACAAGTCTTATGAAAGATACGGAGTCCCGGAACAGGATCGTAAGCGAGATCGGTACGAATTTTTTCGTCGAAGCGGGTGCCGGATCCGGCAAGACCACAATGCTGGTAAACCGGATGGTCGCCATGGTGGAAGCGGGCAAACCGATCGACCGGATCTGCGCGATCACCTTTACCAAGGCTGCAGCGGGAGAGTTCTACGACCGTTTCCAGAAGCTCCTGATCGAACGGAGCAACCCGGACAGTGTGTGGGAGGACAGGGGCTATGCCGGTCAGCTGCCGGAGCCGACGGAAGAAACCAGGGGCCGGTGTGCCGAAGCGCTTGAAAAGATCGACCTCTGCTTCATGGGGACCATCGACTCTTTCTGCAGCATGGTCCTTTCCGAGCATCCTTTTGAGGCCGGGATCCCGTCCGATGCTTCGATCGTATCGGACGCGGATGCGGAAGGCTTTTACAAACAGCAGTATGTCAGGATCTGTGCCGGAGAATACGGTCCGGAGCTTGCGAAGCTGGCGGAGGCTTTCCGGGCTTTCCACCGTAACGCCGAGGAGGTCTTCGTTCAGGGCGAATCCGTCATTATGAATAACCGTAATGTGGAATTTCATTACCAAAGACCTGCCGTGGCGGATGTCGATCTGGCATTTGCCGCGGAAAGGACGGCGCTTATCCGGGCGGTGGACTGCCTTGCGGAGCATCCGGAGATCATATCCGACTCAAACACGGCGAGCAGGGAAGCGCGCGAACTGATCGGGGACATCTGTCATACGGTCCGTAAAAAATGGAGCAGCAATCTGTCGAGTGTCTGCTATTACATCGGAAAACTCTCCGGTATCCGTGTCCTTAAGGCGGGGATCGATACTTACGGGGCATCCCTTTCGGACCTTTTCGAGGCGGGAAAGGCGAGGGACGGATCTTTGGATATCGTCATCGGAAAGCCGGGGGGACTGGCTTCGAAAATAAAGGATCTGCAGTATTCGGTCTCGATGGACTTTCTTATCGCATGCAGGGATGTTCTGGAAGGGGCAATGCGGGAGAAGGGAAACATGACCTTCTTCGATGACCTTTACTACCTCCGTGAGATGCTGCGGAAGGACGCGGAGGGGGAGGGAAAACTGATCCGGCATATTTACGGCCGCCACAGCTATTTCCTGATCGATGAGTTTCAGGATACCAACCCGATGCAGGCGGAAGTCTTTTTCTATCTGTGCGCCGAACATCCGGTTCCGCAATGGAGCGCCTGCGTGCCGCGCCCGGGCTCCCTCTTCATCGTCGGAGATCCGAAGCAGTCCATATACCGTTTCCGGAGCGCGGACGTGACTTCCTTCCTGAAGGTGAAGCGACTGTTTGAAAATACCGGCGGCTCCGTTTTGACGCTGTCGAGGAATTTCCGCTCGATCCGGACTCTTTGCGAGTACTATAACCGGGTCTTCCCCGCAATGCTTCCGGAGGAAACGGAAGTTCAGAGTGCCTTTGAGGAAATCCCGCTTCCGGAGGCGAGGGAGGATGAGTTTCAGGGGATCTATACCTATCGCGCCTATACGGGGTATCTTGTGAATCAGCATCCGGAAGAGTCCGATCCGATCCGGATCGCGAAGATCATCGCGAAGATCGTCGACAACGATTCATACCTGATCCGGACCGGCAATGATGAGACTCCGAGGAAGCTTTGCTACAGCGATATCATGGTCATTACCTACGGAAAGAAAAAGCTTGGACCGATCATGGCATTGCTTGATTACCTCGGGATCCCGACAAGGGTCGAGGGGGATGTGCCTTTCGGGGCGAATGAAGCGCTGCTGGAAGTCTTCCGCATCTATCTGGCGGTGGCGGACCGGGATAATGCCATCGCATTATACGGCGCTCTGACCGGAAGGCTTATCGGATTAAAGAAAGAAGAGATCCTCGCCTTTCGCGAAAACGGCGGAACGGTTTCGCTGAAGGGAACCTTCGATCAGGATGCCTGCAGGGATCCGGCCGCTCTCCTTACGGCGAAAAAGATCGGGGAACTCAGGGAACTGCATTATACGGCAGGACGCCTTTCCCCGGCGGCCCTCTTTTCCAAAATCCTGGAAGATTACCGGGTCTATGAGACTGCCGAAGCGGAAAACCTTGAGGTCGTTTACTATGCGCTGGAACTGCTCCGGAATGCCGAAAAATCCGGCAGCATCGTTACGCTGAAGGACGGAGCGGGATATATTGCCGAAATGCTCGACGGAGATTCCGGGGAGGAGCGATGCTTAAGCCTTAATGACAGGCGGGATGCCGTACATATGGCCAATCTTCATAAGGTAAAAGGACTTGAGGCACCCGTGATCATTCTGGCTGCGGCAACCGCCTTTATGAATAAGGCGGAAAAGAGGATCATTCACCGGGATAACGGCTCGGAAGGATATCTTTTTTCCCTGTCCCAGAGAGAAGGATATGCGACCTTTTTTGAAACCGGGGCTTATCCCGAAGCGAAGGCTGCGGAGGAGCAGGCGGGAAATGCCGAGGGGGAGCGGCTGGTATATGTGGCGGCCACCCGGGCAAGGAATGTTCTCATCATCTGCGACAGCATAGCGCCGTCCTTTGGAAAAGAGGTCCACAGATCCGGATGGAGGCCGATCATGGAAAAAGATCTTCCGGATTTCTTTGAGAAGGAGGGAAGCGCTTTGCCGGAAGCGCCCGCGGAGGCGGAAACCGTCGATTCCGCGGCTCTTTACGAGGAGGCGGAGAAGACCTGCATTCTGAATGACCGGAGCGTGGAAACTCCCACTTATGCATTGGAGAATCCGAGCCGCCTGCATCTTTCCTCAAAGATGTCGGAGGAGCAGGAAACCGGGCCGGCGGCCGTTTCGGAAAGCGCGCCCGGGGAAAAGGCGAAAGCCGCCGGACAGGCCCGCAGATTCCCGGCACTTCTCGGGACCATGACACATAAACTGATGGAAATGCTGGTGTCCGCGAGGAACCGGACGGATGTGGACAGCGCCGTGGAAGAGGTGATCCGGGAATACCGTACTCCATCCACGGAGCCCTATGAAAAGGAACTGGCCGAAGAGCTGACCGGGGTGGCGAAAAGGATGCGCTCCGGCGGCTATGAGCAGACGAACGGACTTCCGCAGGATATACTCGGTACGCTGCTGAACGCGGATGAAGTATACTGCGAGGTTCCCTTCTGCTATTCGGAGGACGGCGCGGAAGGACGGATCCTCTGGAACGGGATCATGGATGTGGTCTACCGGTCTAACGGGCAGTGGCACATCGTGGACTACAAGACCAACGCGGACGGAAGCGACCTCGACAGGAAGTACCGGGCACAGCTTTCCGCCTATGTCCGGGCCTTTAAGGAAACGACCGGCGAGGACGCTGACGCCCTCACCTACCACATCGATATATGACCCCCGGGGACGGGGTTAGCGGTCCATTTTTCGAAATGAGGAAACATTATGAAAAAATTCGTAAAAATCGCAGCGGCCCTTGTACTCGCGGCCCTGCTTGCAGCCTGCGTGGGGAAGGAGGATCCTCCTAAGATGCCGGTATCTGAAGGAGGAAAAACCGGCGGCGGGAAGATTGTCGGGAAGGATATCCGGATGGAGGACATCACGGACTTCTATTATACGGAGGAGAACATCAACTATGACGCGTATTATCAAAGATATCGGTTTTACGCGGAAGACGGGAAGCATATGTTCTTTCACGAGACCCGGGAGAGGAAGGACGACTACGGCCCCTGCACCGAAGAGGACACTACGCTGATCGGAACGGTCGAACTTACAAAGGATCAGTGGACGGAGTTCACGGAGCTTGTAAAGAACGGTATTGTGACGGCAGAAAAGGATTCCGCGGAATCCGGCGGTACGGGCCCGTGGCTGTATCTTTACTGGAAGAACGATAAAGGGAAGTATCAGGAGTTTTCCTTCGAATCCTACGGGACGGAGGGAAAGTTCGAGGAGTTCTGCCGGTCACTTGCTTCGAATACGGCGGTTGAAAGTAATACGGAGAAGGAGGAGGATATGACACCGATACCTGTTGTGGGAGTGAGAGTGGGAGACAGGTTTTTTACGATATCTATGGAGGATAATTCTTCCGCCGGAGCGTTTATCGATGAGGTCAGCTCGCAGGAGCTGACGGTAAAGATGCATGACTACGGAAGCTTTGAGAAGGTGGGAGACCTGCCCTTTGATCTGCCGGTAAACGATGAAAAGATCACGACCGTGCCGGGGGACCTGATCCTGTATCAGGGCAGGCAGATCACGATCTATTATGATGAGAATACCTGGGATTTTACGCGGCTTGGCCGGCTGAATGCCACGCCGGAGGAAATCAGGGAGGTTTTCGGGGGCAGGGAGGAGATCACGGCCGAGTTTACGGTAGAGTGGACGGAGTGAGCACGTGACACGGATGCCGGAGATCAATCCGCGAGCGACTCAAAAACGCGCATTTTGACGATCATATCTGACATTCCCGGCAAATATGTGGTAGAATAAGGACAAATGAGGAAAGGAGGTATTCACTTATGAAGCTTACCTCAGACCGCACCGAAACAGGTGCTTCCCTCAATCAGCGCCGGATCCGTAAATGACGAGGCGCATATCATACAGGCCCCGCCTATGGGCGGGGCAGATTTATATCAGTGCGGGAAAGGTATTGGAATGGGGCTGAAAGATCTGTACGCGAAATACTATTATGATCAGAATTACAACTGCGCCGAGACGATGATCAGAGCGGGGAACGAGTATTATGACCTCGGAATGCATGACAGGGATATGATCGCTTTCGGCGGATTCGGCGCCGGGATCCAGACGGGCAATACCTGCGGTGCCATCCTTGCGGCGGTATCGATTCTCTCGATGAAGTATGTGGAAAAGAAAGCGCATGAGAGCGCGGATATCAGGCCCGTGACCACGGCGCTCATGAGGAAATTCAATGAAAGATACGGTTCCGTTTTGTGCAAAGACATCAAACCGCAGTCATTCCGGCCGGAAGTCAGATGCAAGGCTACGATAGAGGCGGCCTGCGACATACTGGAGCAGGTCATGGCAGAATACGGGGCGGAAAAATGACCCACTAACCCCGTCCCCGGGGTTCATTTTGGGGAAAATGGACCACTAACCCCGTCCCGGGGGGCCATTTTGGAAGCAAAGGCGGAGGATGCCTGAAAGTGTAAAGGAGGCAGACACATGAAGTATCGTACAATGGAAAAACTCGGTATCAAGAGTTCCGCGTTCGGCCTCGGCTGCATGAGGTTTAACGGAGAGCCGTCCGGAGACAGCATCATCGATGAGCAGAAGGCGGTCTCCCTCATCCGGCGCGCGATCGACGGAGGCGTAAACTACATCGACACGGCATATGTCTATCTGGACAAGACCTCCGAGATCGTGCTCGGGAAGGCGCTCCTTGACGGATATCGCGACAAGGTGACGATCGCGACCAAGATGCCGAAGGAAGCCGTGAAGGATCGCGCGAGCATGCAGGCACTGCTTGACGAGGAACTTCGGAAGCTTCAGACCGACCACCTTGATTTCTATCTGATGCACGGAATCGATAAGGAAAAATGGGAATATTTCAAGTCCATCGGCGCCCCCGAATTCTTTGATGATATGAAAAAAGAAGGAAAGATCCGCTATAAGTGCTTCTCCTTCCACGGTCCCTACGAGGACTTCGAATATATCATAAAGGACTCCGACTGGGATATGGTCCAGATCCAGTATAACTTTATGGATGTCGACAATCAGGCCGGAGATAAGGGACTTAAACTCGCGGGCGAGCTGGGAATTCCCGTGGTGATCATGGAAGGACTGCTGGGCGGCCGGTTATCAAAAGCCCCCGAAAACGTCCAGAAGCTGTATGACGACTTCCCGGTAAAGCGCTCCGCGGTGGAGTGGGCGTTCCGGTGGCTCTGCAACCATCCCGAGGTGTCCGTGGTACTCTCCGGCTGCAACGAGGCGGAGCAGATCGATGATAACTTAAGGATCTTCGATACCGTTGAACCGGGTATCATGAGTGATGACGAACTGAAGCTGATGGAGGATGTAAGGAAAGCGTATCAGAGCAGGACGAAGATCGGATGCACGGCCTGCAGATACTGCATGCCCTGCCCGAACGGCGTGGACATCCCGGGGATCTTCGCGGCATGGAACAATCATTCGCTTTACAATACCGATCTTAGCAGCGACTGGAATCTCAGAATGATCCGGGAGCACGACGCGGGCGCGGATAAATGCATCCGCTGCGGCGCCTGCGAACGAGCCTGCCCGCAGCATCTGCCGATCATCGAGAGCCTTCAGAAGGCGTGGGCCGAACTTACGGCAGGATAAACGCAAAGGAAAGGCCTCCCCCGCGGGAGGCCTTTTTATTCCGTCACTTCACGACGATCGTGATCTTTACGGTCTTATAGATCTCCGTAAGGGGCCTTCCGTAGCCGTCATCGCCGAAGGCCGCATAATACTTCACATATCCCGTTCTGTACACGGCGCTCGCTTTCGTTTTAAGAAAGGCGATGTCACCTTCCGTAAGATCATCTCTCAGTCTGATGACCGCGGGCACGGGATTCTCCCCGTCGGTATCATCCGTGGGAACAAACTCAAAGTATTTCAGGAAACCGTTCGACCGGCCGGCATCATAACCATTATAGGCTTCGTTAAATGATACTTCCTTAATATTCGTACCTCTTCCTTCAAGCTCCACGGAGCCGGATTCTGCCGTATTGATGGTATAGGTCACTGCGGGTTTGAAGCTTCCCTTCTTTTTCTTCGGAGCGGTGACCTTCAGAGTAAACCTCACGGGTTTGGTAAGAGGCGCCGAATACGTATCTCCGTCTTTCTCCACGCAATACGCCACAAGTTTGTAACTGCCTGCAACGAGCTCCTTCCCGCCTGCTATAAGACTGGCGGTACCCTTTCCTTTGGCGGTATCCGTCAGCTCCACAGCTCTTTCTTTTATATACGAGGAAGATGTGGCGCCGATAGCATCGAGAAGAAGGCTGTATGCGGAGGGATTAGTGTTATAAGCCGGTGTATCAGCCTTGATGAGCAGATATTTTCCCGTAAAGTCATATTTCCCTGACCTGAGATTGATCTGCAGGGTCTGATCCTCACTCAGATTACTTATGAGACTGTTCGCCGGCTTTGCGGTTATGGTATTGTTCTTATAAGCATCATATGCGGAGTCGGTAATAGTATAGACGTTTTTTTTGCCCTTATAGGTAAGCGTCACTGTCGCCTTTCCGGAAGTAAGGTGAATACCGTAATACCCGCGACTGTGATTTTTAGAGACGAATTTACCGCCCTTTACACTAATCCTGTAATTTACCTGTCCGCTGAGTTCCTTCCAATCCGTATCCGCCGCACTGTCTTTTTTGTAGAGGGATAAGAAGACATAGTTGTTTCCGTCTCCGGTTACGCTGAAGGATTTTCCCGAAGGCTTCGCGTCGCCAATTCCCGCTTCCAGCACCTCGGGCTTTTCGTATACAATATTGAACCTGACGGAAGCGGACTGCTTCCCGCCGTCTTTTGTAACCGCTTTGAGAACCACATTATTTGCCGGAGAACTGTCGAAGATCATCGCCCGTTTCGGATCGATCCGGTTATCCAGGACAAATACATCCAGAGCCTTTTTCTTTGATACCGAATAGGTAAGGAGATCCGGATCGGTGAAAAGGCAGGGAAGCTCATATGGCTTATAGCTCTCCTTTAACTTTGTATCCGGAAGAGCCACCGCGAAGACGGCGCCGTCAATCTCATCGGTAGTGAAATCTTTTACCGTTTTCTCCGTGCTGTCCGCAGCCCGTTTATAACTCCCGTCCTCCTGCTTCAAAAGGAGCACGGCAGTACCGATCGTTCTTTTCTCGGTCTTTATGGTAATGGGTTCCGAGATCCCTGTTGTCGGATTGCCGGGATAATCGGCGGCCTTTGCGACAATGCGGAAGGAATAATCCTCTATTGCGCCCTCCGTTTCGTCCGATGCGGATCCCTGATATTTGGACACGGTGACTTTACCGTTCTTTACCGTTACCGTATAGGGAGGTCTGTCCTCATCATCCGCAGGATCCTCCTCCTCATCCGCCGCGTCGATAACGGAATAAGTGACTCTGGAAGTTTTCGGTTTTATCCCGCTTTCCGGATTGTATTTCACGGAGACCTTAAAAGTGAGCGTCTTGTTTTTGGCCTTCACATATTCCGTAGATGCAGGGATCACCGCAAGAGAGTCGATGGATCTATATACAGTTACCGTCAGAGTGGTTCCTGCCTGATAGATATTATCCCTGACGGTGGGCATCACCCGGATGACATGCTTTCCGACCGCCGTTTCGTCAGTAGAGTCGGCAAAAAGCTTCCCTGTCACGGGATCAAAGGATACCGTGAGTGCCCGGGTGTCATCATAGCTCGTATCGCATGCTTCCGCTCCGAGACAGGTGGCCGTCTTATCAAACTGCACCAGGGCTATATTTACATTCTTTTCGCCTGCATAAAGCCCCGTTTTTCCCTTTTTAAGGCTCACTTTGGCGGTATAGAGAGCATCCTTTGTGCTCGCGGTAAGATTCTCCTCAGGACCGGAAGTCAGTATTTTGGAGGAATCTTCGTCGTGAAGATCAAGGGTCTTTCCGGGCAGGGTATTTACGCAGGAGATCTTCAGCTTATAGGAAGATTCGGCTCCGTCTTTCTCTTCATCCTGTACCATGGAAAGCCGCACGGTCTGCCGGAATGCTTTTTGGATCTTCTCATTCTTTTTGTCTATGGCAGCGATCTCGTCTCCGGTCTCCGCGTCACCATAGTCAAGGAGCTCAGGGTATTCTCTTTCGATATACCAGGTCTTTTCTCCGTTCAGCATATTGCCGATCTCGAGGGAATTGTCCGACTCGGCCACAACCTTGTAGTAGGCCTTTCCCAGGCAGGGGGATGCCGTATCGATATCGGAAAACTCCAGCACAATGCTGCTGTCCGTGGTGCTTTTCACCTTTACCGCCGGCTTCGTGTTTTGCGCCTTCGTATCCTCTGTGATCTGCACGGGGATTTCTTTCAGCACGTTGGATGAATCACCATAGCTGAACTTTAATGAAAGATTGTTATCCTTATATGCGCCCGTTATCAGTTCCGCCCGGAGTCCGTTGGACTCGTAATATACGGATGCTATGACATCTTCGCCTTTTTTGATATCGGTCCATCTGTCTTTGGGGATCTGCTGCTCCGCACCTTCATAAGCTACGGTGAGATTAAGGTTGGAAAGCCCTGCTCTCAGGGAGGAGGCATTCTGCCCGGGGGATCTGTTGGCCATGATCTTGAATACGGTCCTGCTGTCCACCCGTTTTTTCAAAGGTTCACTATCCTTCAGACCGGGGGAGCTGACCCTGATGGAGGTCACTTTTAAAACAGGATTTATGGTGATCCTGTAAGTCTGGGTTATCTTCCTTGGCTTTCCGTCGATCTCGATGGTGGCTCCGGCCTTTTGCGTACTGACGGTATAGGTTCTCTGATGCTGGCCCATATCGTTGTCGGGATCAACCGTGATATTTATGACACCGTCACTGAAACTGTCATTGTTTTTCAATGCGGATAACCGGTATGTGTATTCTTCGGCCGGATCATTGCCCATCATGATCTCGGCAGAGTATTCGCCTTCTTCAAGCGCATACTTTATGCCGTTATAAGCGGCATATTCCGTGCCTTTAAGATAATTGTCCGGCGCATCTTTTTTGCTGACGCGGATCCACAGTCTTTCCACGGGGTAAAGCGTGGCATTTACATCGCCGAGGACAGGGATCGTCCTGCTGAAAGCGTGCCTTGTGCAGAGATTTATCAGGTTGTTGTTCCCGCTCTTTTTGATGCTGAGATATCCGGCCTGATAGACATCCTTCATCTCCACGCTGAGGACAGGCGCGCTTCCGAAGGGGATTTCGTAGGTGTTGGTAATGATCCCTTCGGACTCATCCGTTCCCACGGGCAGGCACTCGGTACCCTGATTCGAAAGGCTGAGGCTTTCCAGCCGGTCCCCGGGGAAGGAGAATGTCACAGTCTTCGCGGTTCCTTCAACATCGGGTTTCGATATGATTACCGAGGTCTCTGTGGGAAGATCCGACCAGTATATGAAATACTCGAAAGGATTCTCGCCGTAACCGGGAGCAAGAGCCTTCGGAGCAGAGTTCATATCCTCAAAATACACGGAGGGCCTGCTGCCGTCGGAAGTGCTGATCCGGAATTCGATACCCTCCACGTTATAGGGCACCAGGTATGTATTCTCATCGTTCGGGTCTTTTGTCACACCTTCGTACAACTGCACGCTGAGTTCTCCTGCTCCGGGAGATACATGGAAATGAACGATCCTGTCCGTGGGAACGGCATAGGCAGTGATATCACAGTCTGATACGGGCCGTAACAGCCACATGGCACTGTCTTCATCGTATAATGCTGTATTCTCGCTGTCCGACGATTCCACGGATTGTATCTTATAGTCATCATCCGGCTGGATAAAAAACCGGATCGCATCACCGGACCTGTATACTGCCTGAGAAAGGATATCCCCGTCTTCACTCCAGATCTCCGCATGGAATCCTTTAAAGGAAACATTCACCAGAGGCAGCGCCTCGATCCGGACAGCTTTACAGGAATCATAGGAAAGATAGAGAGCATACTCATTTGCTTCTTCTGCCTCTGCTTCTTCTGCCTCTGCTTCTTCCCATGCATATTCCATCGCGTCGGGCTTATCGCCATACGCTCCGTTCTGGGTGAGCACCGATACTTTTGGTGCCACGGTATCATTTGCGGTGACAGTGAAACAAAGGGACAGACCCTCGCCGGTATCTTCCATCATATAGTCTCCGGCTTCCACAGAATAATACGTGTAGTCTCCTATATATTCAGAGCCTTCTTCAACCTCTGTGAGCAAAGGGATGGTGTCATTGGAAAACGTTACCTCGGTGCCTTCAGATATCAGAACAGGGATATGATTTTCCGATACCAGATAGTCCGATCCCGCATCTGCGGCCGCTGTATCATCCTCCGGCGGAAGTGTTTCTTCATCGGGCAATTCGGCTTCGAGGGCCGGCTCTACTGCTTCGGGGGCGGGTATCCCGTCCGTGAACTCGTCCGCAAGCGCTCCTGCCGGCATAAGAGTGATAAGCATGCTGACCGCAAGCAGCATTCCCATTACTTTTCTCAGTGTCCCTTTCATTGTCTACCTCCTTGACCGTCTTCCGGGGCGGCCGGCCCGTTCGGGGTTCCCGTATGAATATGAATAATTATACTACGTTTTGGACTTTATGATATACTTTAATACGGAGAGGGGGATTTTCTATGGAAAAAGCGTTGGTGGCTTATTTTTCGGCAAGACCATCGTTCCCTTCGCAACATCCGGCTCCAGCGGGATCGGAGATTCGGGTAAGAACCTGGCCGCGATCGCAAAAGGTGCCCGGGTTGAGGAAGGAGCGCGTTTCAAGGCGAACATATCCGAAGATAAACTCAGGGAATGGGCCGGAGCGTGGATGCAGGTGGCTGACTGAGAGGTGCCTGCCTGCAGATCTGCCCGAACTGCCAAAGATCCGGGAAATGCAAATTGCCACCTGTACGGTGGGAATAAGCGGATCGGAAATGGGATATAATAAATCATGCAGGAAAAAGCCGGCGTCCGAAGAGTTAAATAAATGATTAACAACACTTATATGTATATATTAGAATAAACGAGTTTTGCTGGGGAGAAGATATGGGAAGTAAAACTAAAGCTTTTGTAGCACTTTTTTCTATCTTGATTTTTTTAGTGAACTCCTTATGTGGATGCTCATTTTCTACTAAAGAGTCTGGATTGTTCTCAGCATTTGACGAATCAAAAGATCATAAAGCTGGATTTAAAGCCGGATGGGAAGCAGCAGAAAAACAATTGGGAATTGAAATAGCTGCGCCCGATAGAACTGAATTTTTTGAGTCAGTAAAGGCTGCAATCGATGAATTTGGATTGGATATTAATAAGAGTCTCCATTCTGATCGTGGAATAGAACAGGAAAAAGGGCTTATTGAAGGAAGATGGGATACGGGTGTAGATAATACAAATACTACAATTCAAAATGGAGATATATATGCCGAAGCTAGCAAGGTGTACTACTTGTCCACAGACAAAAGTGCTATCGAACAAGCACAAACTATTTTGGGTGCTTATGGCGAATACCGTAGGAGGCTGTTGGCGGATGGAAAGGCCCCATTAGGGTTTCCCGAGTATGTTGATGAGAATGGATATGGGGGAAACATATCAAAAATCGCTACCTCGTATATTGGGCAAATGAGGACAATTCCTTCAGACCAGATAGATCATGCAATAGATTATGTGACGGGAGAGGTAAATAGCTGTGCACTACTTGAAGAAACTGAGATATGGGATGTGTTAAAAAAACTAAGAAACCGTATAGAATCACCTAATAGTCTTGCGATAGAGCCTATCAGTAGTGAAGAATTACTGGTTCTTACGGAAATGGCATCTACCGGAAAATTCAATCCGGAGACATACGGTTTTTCTATTGCTGGAATATTAACGCCTAAATATGTTATAAAAGAGGCACTTTCAGAGGTTGTGCGAACGGAGCTTGTAGAAGGTGTAATCTGCATAGCTCCAGATCTTTTTTCTATTATTCGAGAATCGGTTAGAACAGGGGAAATTGATATAGACGCACTTAAGTCAGCGGGCATTGATGGTCTTTTCAAGGATAATGAAGAATACTTGAAAGGCGCTATTGCAAGGCTCGTGGTATATGAATGCAGAAGTGGGAAACTTGGGGAAGCATTTACGGATGTATCAACTGATGAAGTGGCAGCAATCGTGGAGTTAATCGTCCAGTCTGCTAGGTATGGATATGCATTGTACAATGAAGAGATTTCAGTTAGCGAATATGGGGACTTAATTGCGGAAAACGTAGTTGTGGCATGTTCTATAGTTGGTGGCGAAACGTTTAAACATCTGCTCCCGTTATTACCATATGCATATCAAATTGGGAGCATGGTGGGGACTATGATTGGTGAAGTGGGTATAGATATATTAAAGTATGCCGCGGATAAGATCATTATGAGGATGGAAGGGGCAGGTGGATTTGAAGTTATTCTTCCGACAGAGAAGATCATAAATGGCATAGATGATCTTCCGATTAGTGAATGGATAAAGAATCTACATATCGCTAACAGACTTTCAAGTGCGGCTGACCTGACAGTTAGTCTGTTCAAAGATGGAGAGATATGTATCGGAGTAGATGCAGATTACTTTTGTACCTCTTGTGGATCGACATTAAATGAACAGGAAGAATTTGATCCAGATTTGGGATATTGGCGTTGCAAAGAATGTGGTGAAGCACTATATGATGGAGAAAATGTATATAGCGGTGAATTGTTCAAAGACATCTTATGGTTTTGTGATGATTGTGGAGCCTTTCTAAATAAGCAGATGGGATTCACAGATACAAAAGGGACATGGACTTGTTTGGATTGTGGATATGTCAACGAAATAAGCGAAAGTATGATAGAGAGGTGAAGTATGAAGCAATACTATCCGGCTATGATTATTGCGACTGCTATGATGCTATTGACGGGGTGTGGGAATAAAGAAGCTTTTTCTGAGTATACCACTACAGTAAGTAGATATAATGCTGGCATAGAAGATTACAACAATGTAATCATGGAGTTTAATTCAAAAGCGTCACTTGTAAACGAAAGTAATGCTAAGTTGGCTAAAACTATCATGGAGACAGAATATGTGGTACAGAAGGGGGGACCGGCTTATGACGAAAGTGTCAGGAATGAAGCAGAAGCAGTTATCAATAAATACAAATTCGGACAGTTAAAAGAAATAGTTTTGCTAAAAGAGAAAGAGCCCATGGATGTTGATGATGAGGTGTCAAATGCCAAAAAGAAGGATATCCTTGCTCTTGTAGACAATATTGACAACGAGTTGAATATGATTTCAAACGAAAAAGATAGCATTAGCAACGATATTGAAACGTTGGTTATTAATGATCATTCAACGGAAATAGATGAAATACTGAAAGCAAAAGCAGACCTTATTCACAGTTGTTCGATTCAAAGACAGATCACAGATCCGGATCCGGAATTTATCATATCAAGAATGAGTAAGGTGGAAAATATAGCAAATATGGCACCAACAACATTGGATAATGATCCCAATGATGGGATGCGATCAGAGCGAGGCTATAAGGTGCAAATCTATTTTTCAACTCCGCTATTGCCCGGTATGGAAAACCTAAAAGGAGATGCTTTAATAGATGAAGGTACAACAGCAGGTGGCAGTATAGAGATTTATCGTAGCATACATGATGCGAAACAAAGGTATTGGTATCTTCTATCTCTTGATGGAACAAAGGAATTTGATCCAGGGCGTCAGTATCTTTTGGGTAGTTGTATTATACGTTTGGCTGAGAAAATTAATGAAGAAGAAGCTAAAAGATTAAGTCAGAGTATCAAAGGCTCCTTTCTTGCCCCTGGCGATGATTATGATAAGATTGTAGATACTGCCCTTGAAAAAAGTACACTCGTGAATTTCGCACCAATTAGCGGCGAGTACAAGTACAGCATCCCCGAATCATTTGATAATGTATGCGAAAACTTTGACCAAACAGCATTCACAGCATATATGGGCGATCTTGAGGGCTTAAGTGAGGAAAAGGATTATTGTGTTTTACATACCCAATGTCAAGACTGGCGGGAGTCAACCTCTAAAGAAACCATTAGCAAGGCCTTTTCGATCCCTAAATGGAGAGATAGCTACTATGATTCTATGTTAAGTAGTTTTGTATTTGAAAACTATGAAAAGGTTGAAGAGACAGATGTCTTGTTTTTGGGGGAAAAATGCAAAAGATGGAGAGGTGTCGGAAAGTATAAAGGCAAGGAAGTGGAATTTTGCTTTTCCGAAATGTATGTCGAAGAGGAAGAGCAATTAGTAGTATGTCTGATAATGTATCATTATGGAAGAGTATCTGAGAACAGTTACCCAGAAGTGTTTGACAGGATTCTTGCTTCAGCAGTGCACAAAAATGGGGCATCGCTTTCCCGAAAAACAGGCAATAATAGTTCGGATGGTGAAGCCAACACGAATGATCTTGCGACAGCGAACGCCGTGACACCATCATTCAAAAAGACAATGGATGAATATGAAGTGTTCTTTGATGATTATGTACGTTTTATGAAAAAATATACATCTTCCAATGATATTTTGGGAATGTATTCGGATTATATATCAATGCTTGATAAATACACGACGGTAATGGATGCGATGGAGTCGATAGATGAAATAAAGCTTTCGGATGCTGATTACGAATACTATATAGAGGTTACAGGCAGAATAAATCAAAAGCTTATGATGGCTTCATTTTGAGCTGCATGAATCCCTTTCCCGCGTTGTTTTCTTTCTCTCACTAATGTATACTGAACATAAGTAACGCTTATTCAATATTTATGGAAGGAAACTATGTGTCAGATAGCTTTTACTATCCCGAATGAAGTTTTATATGACACTAAAATGAGAGATACCGAGACAGTAGATTTTGCAAGAAAGGCTGTGGCGCTCCAGTACTATATTAAGGAGGGAGTCTCCTTGGGATATTGTGCTCAGATAGCCAATATGTCAAAAGGCGATTTTATCCGCTTTCTGGGAGAAAATAAGGTGTCCGTCTTTCAATTTGACTCTGAGGAAGAGTTTTTAGAGGATGCGAAAATGCGTAAGCTTGTGGTGAACACAACGCCGCTTATTACTTTAACTGAATTCCCGTGACAACAAATCTTCGCGCATACAGAATATCGTTTTTTCTTATAACCGTCATCCTGCTCCTTGGCGTGCAGGGCTGTGCCGGGAAGGGCATCGAACAGGATGCTGACCGGCCGCAGTTTGAGCTTTCTTCGGACGATCTCCATGAGGGAATCTGGGATACGGTGATCACCAATACTTCCTATGGACAAAATGCCTCGCCGCAGCTTTCCTGGGAGCCGGTGGACGGAGCGGAATGCTATGCGATCTATATGATCGATACATCCGCCCGGAACTGGATGCACTGGAAGATGGAAAATGTGGCGGAAACGGAGCTTCCGCGAGGGTCTGCATCAAACGCGGAGTATGTCGGCCCCTATCCACCATCAGGCACACATGATTATGAGATATATGTGTATGCGCTGAAAGCACCCGT
The DNA here is from genome assembly GCA_024692955.1 of Lachnospiraceae bacterium. Lineage (GTDB taxonomy): Bacteria > Bacillota > Clostridia > Lachnospirales > Lachnospiraceae > JAILLW01. Next base: position 27,775 of record JAILLW010000070.1, read on the forward strand.
CTCTGAAATCGGAGGAGACTTTGATAAAGCAAATCCGGATTATGATGAAATAGTAAGGAGCCTTGATAAAAACGGCGGGAATATCCTGGCCTGCGGGCATCTGAAAGGTACTTATACAAATGGGGAGTGACAGGAGGCCCCAACCGCAATGACTATCACCGAAGCCCGAAAGATCGCCGGATCTTTCGATGAAAACCGGAAACTTACCGAAGAAGATGTGTTCATGTTCACGGAGGCCATGAACTTCCTCATCGAGGAGGAGCATGATCCGCGGGACATGATGTATCTTGGCGGGTATTATTATGAGATCAAAAGGTTCGACCTGGCGCTGAAGTACTATGAGATGGCGGCGGGCTTCGATTATGATCCGGCCTATGAGTGCCTTGGATACATCTGGTACTACGGGCGGACCGGCGAGCGGGATTTCAAAAAGGCCTTCGGGTATTTTTCCAGACTGATGGAAAAGGGCGATCCGGTATCGACCTATAAGGTGGCGGATATGTACCGGAACGGCTACTATGTCGCGAAAGATCAGGAAAAATACGAGCAGATCATCGAGGAGCTCTATCCGAAGGTCAAAAACATGGATAACGTCTTCGACCCGGTTCCGGAAGTGTTTACGCGGCTTGCGAGGATCCGGACTTCACAGGGGCGAAGGGAAGAGGCGGTCGACCTTTATCTTTATGCGAAGGATTTTCTTGCCCAAAGGATCCGGTATAATGCTTTCTTCGGCAATCTGAATATCATGAAATGGCTCATCGACGATCTCTATGAGCTGATCGACTTTGATGAGGATTTCTTTGATTTCTACGATATGTATTATCTTCTGAAGACTCCCCATAAGCTCACATTTCTGTATGAGGATGATGAACAGACGCTGGAATCGGTCATGGAGGGCGATGAGTGCACGGTCTGCTTCAACGGAAAATGGTACCACAGCAGGGACGATTTTTATAAAGACGCGAACATAGGCGGTACAAAGCTTACGGCGGTCTATGACGATCTTTACGGATTCGGGGTGAGAGAATAATTGAGCGACGGGATCATAAAAACCGGTAATGCATCCTATACAAAATACGAGGAGCTGCTTGCGCGAAGGGACGATGTCAGGAAGCAGGCTTTTCAGTATGAGCGCGCCTATGTGCGGGAGTTTGGCGATCTTATCCTGCAGGTGTTTGAGATGAAACTTGAATGCATCCGGAAGAAGAAGACCATCGGATACTGCCAGACGTTCATCAACCGCGGGGAGAGCGTGGATCAGGACGCGCTTCAGGAGTACCTGCAGAAGGAGCTTGCGGAGTATCAGGCGCAGCTTGACGACATGATCAGGGATAATGAGGCCGCCAAAGAGCATGAGCGTGTCAGCGAGGCGGATCTTCTGAAGATCAAGCGCATCTACCGAAAGATTGCGAAAAAGATCCATCCGGATATCAATCCGGGCACGGCCAGGAATGAAGAACTCATGGAACTGTGGCAGAGGCTGGCCGCTGCCTACAACTGCAATGACCTTAAGGAGATGGAAGAGACGGAAGTCCTGATAAATGCGGTTCTCGCGAAAATGGATCTTGGGGCTGAGGACATCAGCATACCGGATATCGGGGAGAAGATCGAAGAGATCCGGGCCGAAATCGAGAGGATCAAAAACACGGATCCTTACCGGTACAAATTTCTGTTGGAGGATCCGGAGGCCGTTGAACAGAAGAAACAGGAGCTTCGCGATGAACTGAAGGAGTATGAAGACTACGGCAGACAGCTCGACGGGATCCTTGACGGGATGCTGGCAAACGGAGGGGTAAAACTGACATGGCGAATGAACTGACGGAACATCAGCAGGGACTGGTATCACTGGTACAGGGAAATGAGCTTGGCGACATCATCAAGCCTCTGATCCGGGAAATACATCTTTTCGATTCTTATGTGGCAGGAACCACGCATCTTGACGACAGATCCGTTCTGGATGAGATAAAGGAAGGCGATATGCTCTCCCTTCGAAGGGAGGACAATAAATTCGACAGCAACGCGATTCTGATCCTCAGCGAAGACGGCCGGAAGCTCGGTTATGTGCCGGAAAAGGACAATATCATCTTCGCAAGGCTCATGGATGCGGGCAAACTTCTTAAGGCAAAGATCAGCGATATCACAAAAAAAGGAAGCTTTACTCAGATCAGTGTGGGGATCTATCTGGTGGACCTTTGAGAAAAATCAGGGTCTCCCGCCGGGCGACCTTAAGATCCGCTCCGTATGATATTCTCTTTTCAGGTAAGGAAACAACCATTGAACGTGCCGGAAGGAGGAATGTAATATGTACGGAGCGATTCTTGGAGACATCATCGGCAGCAGATTTGAGTTTGACAGGGGCAACAGGAGCAGGGACTTTAAACTCTTTGCGCCCGGATGCGAATTTACGGACGATTCGGTTATGACGGTGGCCGTGGCGGAGGCACTTATGAAGGCCGATGCCGGCGATGACGAGCCGACGGTCAAGGCGCATCTTATCGAAAGCATGAAAAAGTGGGGGCGGTCCTATCCGGATGCGGGATACGGCGCAAGGTTCATCCACTGGGTCCTTTCGAACGATACCAAGCCGTACGGAAGCTACGGAAACGGCTCCGCAATGCGGGTATCCGCCGCCGGATGGCTCTATGACAGTCTGGAAAGGACGAGGGAAGTGGCACGCTGGACGGCGGAGGTATCCCACAACCATCCGGAAGGGATCAAAGGCGCCGAGTGCACCGCGGCAGTGATCTATATGGGGCGGACCGGAGCTTCCAAAGAGGAGATCCGGGAATATGTGATCCGGGAATTCGGATATGATCTTTCGGAAACCCTGGAGGAGATGCGAAACCGCCACAAGCATGATGAGTCCTGCATGGATTCGCTCCCGAAGGCGCTTCGGAGCTTCTTTGACGGGAACAGCTACGAAGATGTGGTAAGAAATGCCGTTTCCCTCGGCGGGGATACGGATACTCTGGCGGCCATCGCCGGTGCCATGGCGGAAGGCTTTTACGGGGTGCCAGCCGAACTTAAGGAGGAAGGCCGGAACTATATGCCCGAAGATATGCTGAATGTTGCCGCAAACTTTGAGGCCCGGAGAGAGGCTCCGGCAAATATGGCATAATCCGGCCGGAAGATGCTCCCTGAGGAGAAAGGATTGAAGAAAAGATGAGGGTATTGATCCACGACCGGGACATCACGATCAGTGATCCCGAAAAAGAGAAGTATGACCGTGTGATATATGCCGACGGGAGATATGCACCTTGTCAGGGGTGTTTCAAATGCTGGACAAAGACGCCTGCGACCTGTGTGCTGAAGGATTCGCTGCAGGAGATGTGCAGGATAATCGGACTTGCCGATGAGCTGGTGATCGTTACCGAAAACTGGTATGGGGGATACAGCCCGGCCGTCAAAAACATTCTGGATCGTTCGATCGGAATATCAACCCCGATGAGTACCTACAGAGGAAGGCAGATGCATCATACGCTTCGCTACGGAGGATGCAGCACAGTCAGAATCTATGTCACGGGAGATGTCAGCGACAAAGAAAAAGAGACCTGGAAGCTCCTGGTTGAGAGGAATGCGCTCAATTGGGGAGCATCCGGTCATGAAGTGATCTTTTCGGATCTGCCGGACGATATGGAGGGGACTGATCTATGAAAACCGTATTTATAGACTGCAGTCCCAAGAAAAGGCTGAGTGCCTCCGGATTCATCATGGGCCTTACCGGACTGTTTGTTTTTGGAAAAAAGAAGAAAGAGAAACTGAGAACTCCGGCGGATCATGAGCGGATCATGAGCGAGCTTGCCGATGCCGACAATGTCGTATTCTCCATGCCGCTCTACGTGGACGGGGTGCCTTCGCATCTGCTTCCTTTTCTTAAGAAAACGGAAATGTTCTGCCTTGATAAGAACAAGGATCTGAATGTTTATGTGATCGCCAACAACGGCTTTATAGAAGGAAAGCAGAATGAGCCTCTGATGCGGATCATGGAGAATTTCTGCGACCGGAGCGGGATAAAATGGTGCGGCGGCCTCGGAATCGGCGGCGGAGTGATGATGAATGTTATGCGCATCCTGCTCATCGTCTTTTTGGGAATAGCGCTGCTTCGTACGCTTTTGTCCGGAGTTTCCGAAGGGATCCTTTTTCCGGCCTGGCCGTGGATCATATACGGCAAACAGATCCTGGAAGTGCTGGCGCTTGGATGCGGCATAATCGTATTCGATATATGGCTTGCGATCTGTATCAATTCGAAGAAAGAATACGGCAAGCATTATACGAGGATCATGCTTCCTTCATTTATCTTCATCCTCTGTGCGGATATCTTCTTTACGATCATATCGGTATTTCAAGGCGGCATATTCAGGGGATGGTTTTCCCGGAAGAAGCCGACATGAAAGTTTTGAAGCAGATAAGAGATCGGGGTATAAACAGCCCGTGCTGAAGCATCAGCCGGTGAATCTGAGGAGCGAATGAGAATGAAAATACGAATTCTTTTTATCGGCAACAGCCACACATACATGCATGACCTTCCGGCGAAGGTGCAGGCACTTTCCGCAAAAGACGGATACGAATGCGAAGCGGTGATGCTTGCGCATCCCAATTGGTATCTTCATCAGCATGCGGAGGAACCGGAGGCCCGCTTTAATATAAAGTACGGCCGGTACGACTATGTCGTTCTGCAGGAACACGCGCATCCCTTCGACCGGATCGAAGAGTATAAGGAGGCAGCCCGGACGCTTGCCGGACAGATCCGTGAGGCGGGCGCCACATCCGTCATTTTCGGCACCTGGGCAAAAAAGGATGACGAGGAAGCCCAGGAGGCGATGAATAAGGTTCACCGCGAGCTGGCGGAAGAAATCAAGGCGCTCTATGCGCCGGTGGGTGAGCACTGGTGGACCTATATGCGTGAGCATCCGGAGCTTGAACTCTATGAAGAGGACGGCGCGCACGCGTCCGAAAGCGGGGCCGGGTTCGCGGCCGGGATCATTTGGGAGACGATAAGAGCACACTACGCCGGAAACATGAAGGAGGAACATGAAGGGAAACATGAAGGTTGAACATGAACACGGACCTGCTTACGGAGAACATATTTGGACCTGACTTATGGGATGATCATAACTGCAGCAGGCTGTGGCAGGACCTGAGGGGAGTTACATACAGGCTTACATACAGGTATTACGATGAATATGAGAAATACAGAATCCAATAGACATCAGATCAGAGTGTTCGTTTACGGAACTCTGATGAGAGGCCAAAGAGCACATCATTTCCTTGAGGGCGCGGAGTACCTCGGTGAATTCATTCTGGATAACTATGCCATCTATGACCTCGGAAGTTTTCCCGGGATAAAGCCGAAGAATGATCATCGGGTCTTTGGCGAAGTATATGAAATCGTTCCGGAAATGCTTCCGACATTAGACCGGTATGAAGGGGAAGGCAGCCTGTACGATCGGGTAAAAGTAAGCGCCGGAGGCGATGCCGGTACGGTCGAAGCCTATGCTTATGTATATAAAGGGAATCCCGGCAGCGAGCCGCTTGACGGGAAATGGGGCACACCGAAGAAGGATTATGTCTGGTATGCCTGCTACGGATCGAATCTTAGCGCTGACCGATTCCGTTGCTATATCGAAGGCGGATTGTGTAAAGAAAACGGAAATGTATACACGGGATGCAGGAAGGACAGATCTTTATGGACAGACAGCAGGATCAGAAGATATCCGGGCAGAATCTATTTTGCGAACAAAAGTTCCGCCTGGGAGGAGAAAGGCGTTGCATTCTATGACCCTGACGCAAAAGGGGAAACTATTATGCGCCTCTACAGGATCACGAAGGAACAGCTGCAGGAGGTTCAGAAGCAGGAAGGGCTGTGGCCACAATGGTATGGGCGGATGATCGAACTTGGAACAGAGGATGGACTGCCGGTTTATACCATTACGAATGAAGTGCCGATTACGAGAAACGCACCATCGGAAAAATATCTGTCTCTAATCAGAAGGGCGCTGATACAGGAATGCGGGGTGCCGGAGGATGAGGCTGAGGAGTATCTGGCGGATATATGACTACTCCATTGTTGCATCTCGGTTTTTAGGTTCACATTACGCATTTGTTACGCGCATTTGTGACGATTTGTGACGGATTTGTGAGCACTTTTTACTTGATACTATTCGCATTTGTGAATATAATATTCTTGAGTAGATTTGGCTAGGCTAAGCCAATTAACAAGGAGAAAAAAATGGATCTGATATCAGTGACACAAGCAGCAGAAAAATGGGGAATATCAACAAGGAGAGTGCAGATATTGTTAGTCGAAGAACGAATACCAGGGGCTATGCGTGTGGGAAAAACATGGGTTATTCCGGCAGACGCGGATAAACCCCAAGATGCAAGAATAAAAACAGGAAAGTATCAGAAGAATAAAACTCATAAAAAATGAGGTCTGGTTATTAGTACATATACAAAAACAAAGTGAGTGAGGAAAAACATTTTTATGATAAACAGAGAGTATAAGAAGTTTGAAAAAAACCGTGACGTGATTTCGTTCTTTTCCGGTGGAATGGGTTTAGATATAGGAATGCAAAAGGCTGGTCTGAATGTTTTGGTTGGACAAGACTTTGATGAATTTTGTGTTGAAACAATGAAAGCAAATGGACATAAGGTGCTGGCTGGCGATATTAGAAATATTCAGCCCCAAGAGATGCTAGATCTGGCAGGATTAGAGGTAGGAGAAGCATTTATGGTTTGCGGTGGGCCTCCGTGCCAACCATTTTCTACTGCTGGAAAAAGATTAGGCATTAACGATCCTCGAGGCAGCCTCTTTATGGATTACATTCGAATGATTGATTATATTAAGCCCAGGTTTTTTGTCATGGAGAATGTTAAAGGCATTATGTCCTCTCCATTAAGGCATGTTCCTATAAGTGAAAGAGATAAAAATGATCCAGAGGAGAAACTAGGAACTGTTTTAGATGTCATCCTTAATGAATTTGGAAAATTGGGATATAAAACCGTATATGGAGTACTAGACGCAGTAAATTATGGAGCCCCCCAGTTTAGAGAAAGATTTGTGTTAATTGGGAGCCGTGATAATGAAAACATATTTTTGCCAATGCCTACACATTTTCAAATTCATCAAAATCCAGAATTCAGATGGAGGACCTTAGGTGAGGCAATAGAAGATATAGAAAATGATGACAAAGAATGCGCCGCATTAAGTGATGAGCGAAAACAGTATTTGCATTTAGTACCAGAGGGTGGTAATTGGAGAAATCTTCCCCAAGATGTGATTAAAGAGGCTATGGGAGGAGCATTTGAGTCCGGTGGAGGAAAGGTCGGCTTTTACAGACGATTAACATATGCTCAACCGGCTCCAACTATTACAACTTCTCCTGCTCAAAAAGCAACTCTTCTTGGTCATCCAAGAAAGGATAGACCGCTGAGCATTAAAGAGTGTGCAAGATGTCAGCAGTTTCCAGATGACTGGATATTTGTCGGAACAACTGCAGCAAAATATAAGCAAATTGGGAATGCGGTTCCTATCGGTTTGGGTGAGGCAATTGGACGCGCAGTAATTGCTGCCGCCGAAGACTCAGCCATTATTCAGACCAAAAGAACCCGAGGAACGAGTGTACATAACAAGATTAAAGATGCAATAGAATTAGGGGGAAGTGATTATGGCAATTAATTGTTCGTATGATGAAAGAGAAGTGGTTAAGGCCATAGCCTCTGCACTTGAGACATTTTACGGTTC